>DATNFQ010000063.1:0-7936 GCA_035606295.1 Patescibacteria group bacterium | reverse complement strand
GCGGACCGTGTCGATCGGATGACCGAAGGCCATGAAGAGGGTTCCTTGCCCGGAGAACTCGTCGATGCGGACGCCGTCGGCCAGTCCCTTGGGTGACGCGGTCCCCTCATACGACCAGTGGGTCACGCAGGCTTTCGGGCTCGACGACGGCGCAGCGGTCGGCTCGCTTGCGTTCGGTGAAGGCGTCGTCGTCGGGGGCGGCACGACGGCGCGCAGACTCGGGCTCGGGCTCGGTGTCGGCGTCGGACGACGCAACAGCGCGCCGCCAGCGACGAGGCCGCCGACGATCAGGAGGGTGCCCAGCACCGCCGCGACGAGGAGCATGGTCCGGTCGGAGCGTCGCGCGACGCGCACGACGGGCGGACCCGTTCGGACGATCTCGGCGGCCGGCGAGTCGTTCCAGCGCGGATGCGGCCCGACCGCGTGGTCGAGATACGCGTGCAGCGCACCGGCGACCCGTGCCTCGAGGCGGTCGTCAACGGCCACGAGTGGCCTCCTTCGCGGTCGTGGTGAGGCTCCCGACCGCTGTGGGCGCCTCGCCCAGATCGCGCCGCAGCCGCTCCAGTGATCTGGTGAGCATCGATCCGACGTTCCCCGTGCTCGTACCCAGGATCGACGCGATCGTCGCGTAGTCGATGTCGTGGTAGTAGCGGAGCACGACCGCGGCCCGCTGACGTGGCTCGAGACGCGCGAGCGCGCTCTCGAGATCGATCGCCGCGGACGCGTCGGAGGCGCGTCCCGGCTGCTCGTGCCGCACCGGGTCCAGCGGCTCCGTCCAGCGGACCTTGCGCCGCCGAAGCCCGGTCAACGCCGCATTGACCGCGATCCGGTGCAGCCACGCGTCGACCGGGACGTCGCCGCGGAACGACGAGCGCTGGCGGTATGCCTGGGCGTAGGCGTCCTGAGTCACGTCCGCCGCCATCGCAGCGTCACCGCAGATGCCCAGGACCGTGCGGAACAGGCCCGGGTACGTACGCTCATAGAGCGCTGCGAAATCGTCCAGTTGGGAGCGGAACGCCACCACCACTCCGATCGATCACGGACGTCGAAGGACGTCTCTCGAAGGAGAAGACGCACGCCGACTCGACATCCTTGCAGGTCGCCGTCACATCGTTCGGCGCCTCCGAGCGAACAGGGTCGCGCAAGGGCCCACTGCTATACTCCCGCCGTGCCCGACCTGATCAAGACCACAGCGGAGCCATGCCCAACGTGATCGCCAAGCCCCTCACCGTCGCCGTCGTCGGCGCGACCGGCCTGGTCGGCCGGACGATGACGCGCGCGCTTGTCGAGCGGGCCTTCCCGTACACCGAGCTGCGGCTCCTCGCGAGCAAGCGCAGCGCGGGGACGGAGATCGATGTCGCGGGAACCGTGCACACGGTCCGCGAGGCGACACCCGAGGCGTTCGACGGTGTCGACATCGCGCTGTTCAGCGCCGGCGGTGACACATCCACCGCGCTCGCGCCCGAGGCCGCCAAGCGTGGCGCCACCGTCATCGACAACTCGAGTGCGTGGCGGATGGACCCGGCGGTCCCGCTCGTCGTGAGCCAGGTGAACCCCGACGACCTCGCGTGGCACGAGGGGATCATCGCCAACCCGAACTGCTCGACGATGCAGCTCGTCCCGCTGCTCATGGCCCTGCGCGACGGGGTCGGGCTGGAGCGGGTCGTCGTCGATACGTACCAGGCGGTGTCCGGCACGGGCGGCAAGGCCACACGGGAGCTGCAGGACCAGGTCGAGGCGTGGGTGGAGCAGCGCCCACTGACCGCGAGCGTCTACCCGCACCAGGTCGCGTTCAACGCCCTTCCGCAGGTCGATGTCTTCCTCGACAACGGCTACACGAAAGAGGAGTGGAAGGTCGTCACCGAGAGCCGGAAGATCCTCCACCTGCCTGATCTTCGGATCTCGAGCACAGCGGTCCGGATCCCGGTCTTCGTGGCGCACTCCGAGGCCGTCCACGTCGAGACCGTCGATCCGATCACGCCCGAACGAGCCCGCACGCTCTTTGCCGCCGTGCCCGGTGTCGTGGTCCAGGACGATCCGTCGACATCGACGTATCCGCTCGCCACGACGGCGGCCGGGAGCGACGAGGTGTTCGTGGGGCGCGTCCGCCAGGACCCGTCGATCGAGGGCGGTCGAGGCCTCGCGTTCTGGGTCGTGAGCGACAACCTGCGCAAGGGTGCTGCGACCAACGCCGTCGAGCTCGCGGAGATCCTCGTCGGACGCGGGTGGGTCAGAGCCGCCGCGACCCGGGACGCGGCCGGATCCCCCGCGTGACCGACGCCGAGCGCCGTTCGGCGCTCGAGGCGATCGCGACCGAAGTGCGCGATTGCACCCGCTGCCGGCTCCACGAGACGAGGACGAAGGCCGTCCCGGGCGAGGGCGATCCGTCGACAGAAGTCGTCTTCATCGGCGAGGGCCCGGGCCAGAACGAGGATCTCGAGGGACGGCCATTCGTCGGCCGCGCGGGCGGCCTGCTCGTGAACCTGCTCGGTCACATCGGCTGGACGCGGGACGACGTCTTCATCACCAATATCGTCAAGTGCCGGCCGCCCGGCAACCGTGACCCAGAGCCCGATGAGGTCGCCGCCTGCGCCCCGTACCTGCACCGCCAGCTCGAAGTCCTCGATCCGGCCGTCATCGTGACCCTGGGCAGGCACTCGATGGGGCGGTTCATGCCCGGCGCACGCATCTCGCAGGCCCATGGCACGACCGGTCCGGTCGATCCGTCGACGGGCGCGCACGACGCCACGGTCTTCGCGATGTACCACCCGGCGGCGGCCCTCCGCACGCCGTCTATCGAGCGCGAGAGCTACGAGGACGTCGCCCGGATCCCGACGGTACTGCTCGGATCGCGTGAACGACGACGCGAGGCTCGCCTTGCCCGTCGAGAGGCGGCGTTGGCAGCCTCTGCGGCGACCGCCGCGACCTCACCCATCGGCCCGGCCATCGTCGATCCTGACGCTGATCCGACCGACCAACTCACGATCTTCTGAATCACAGCAAACAGGTACCCATGATCGAAAGCCCGGACACGCCGCTCCGCATCATCCCGCTCGGCGGGGTGGGGGAGATCGGCAAGAACATGTACGTCTTCGAGTACGGCGACGACATCGTCGTCATCGACTGCGGACTGATGTTCCCCGACGAGGAGATGTTCGGCATCGACCTCGTCATCCCCGATGTCACCTATCTCAAGGAACGCCGTGACAAGGTCCGCGCGTTCCTCATCACCCACGCGCACGAGGACCACGTGGGCGCGCTGCCCTACGTCCTGCCCGAGTTCCCGGGCGTGCCGATCTACGCGAGCACGCTCGCGCGCGGCCTCCTGAGCGTCAAGGTCAAGGAGCACAAGCTCCACGACAACCCGATGCACGCACTGGACCCGGGCGACGAGCTCGACATCGGCCCGTTCCACGTCATCCCGTTCCGCGTCGGCCACTCGATCCCCGACGCGATGGGGATCGCGCTCAAAACGCCTGCCGGAACGGTCGTCCACACGGGCGACTTCAAGTTCGACCACACGCCGGTCGACGGGAAGCTCTCGGATTTCGCGATCTTGGCCAGGCTCGGTGCCGAGGGCGTGGCGTGCCTCCTGTCCGACTCGACCCGCGCGGAGAACCCCGGCTACACGCCGTCGGAGCGGACGGTCGGCGAGGCGTTCCGCGAGATCATGGAGCCGCTCGACGGCCGGGTGATCGTCGCCACGTTCGCCAGCAACATCGCGCGGATCCAGCAGGTCCTCGATGCAGCTGCCGACATGAACCGGGATGTCTCGGTCATCGGCCGCTCGATGGAGCAGAACTTCCGCATCGCGACCGAGCTCGGCTACCTGACATATGAGCCGTCGCGAATCATCTCGAAGGACCGGATCAAGGACTACGAGGACGGCAAGCTCGTCATCGCCACGACCGGTGCCCAGGGCGAGCCGATGGCCGGCCTCGCGCGAATGGCCAACCGTGACCACCGCTTCGTCGAGATCCAGCCCGGCGACACGGTCATCGTCAGTGCCAGCCCGATCCCCGGGAACGAGGAATACGTCTCGCGGACGATCGACAACCTGTTCAAGGCCGGCGCGAACGTCTACTACCACACGATCAAGCGCGCCCACGTCTCCGGACACGCCAGCCAGGAAGAGCTGAAGCTCATGCTCGGCCTCACCAAGCCGAAGCATTTCATCCCGATCCATGGCGAGTTCCGCATGCAGGTCCAGCACGGTCGTCTCGCGATCGAGACCGGCGTCGATCCGGCCAACGTCTTCATCATCGAGAACGGCACGCCGATCGAGCTGTTCGCCGATGGATCGGCAAGGCGCGGTAGTCCGGTCACGGCCGGCTACGTGTTCGTCGACGGGCTGTCGGTCGGTGACGTCGGGGAGGTCGTGCTGCGCGATCGTCGTTCGCTCGCGAACGACGGCATCTTCATGATCGTGGTGACGGTCGACAAGCAGACCGGTTCTGTCGTCGGACGACCCGAGATCGTGACGCGCGGCTTCGTCCACATGAACGAGCAGGACCCGCGCATCGAGGAGGCCATCGATCGCGTGATCGCCGCGGTCGACACGCCAGGTGACCACATCAGCGAGATCGGACTCCTGAAGAGCCAGATCAAGGACGCGGTCTCGACCTTCCTGTACGAGCAGACCAAGCGACGCCCGCTCGTGTTCCCCGTCGTGGTCGAGGTCTGAGCGTGGCCAAGGCACGGCGTCCGAGCTCCAGGTCCGCGAGTCGAGCGCCGCGCGGTCGGTCGACGACCGCGCGATTCCAGCGCGACCTGGCCCGCATCTTCACGCCGGAGGTCGTTCGTTCGATCGTCGGGACCGCGATGATGGCGCTGGGCGCGATCACGCTCATCGCGTTGATCCTGCCCGGGCAGGGCGCCTTGACCGATTGGTGGCGCGACTCGATCGCGCCGTGGTTCGAGACCGGCCGCTGGCTGCTCCCGTTCCTGCTGCTCGGCGGCGGGTGGTACGTCGCCGGCGGCCCGGGCCGAGCTCCTGGTTCGGGCTGGGGGATGACGATCGCCGGTCTTGGGATCGCCTATATCGCGGCGCTCGGGGCGTTCGAGGTCCTCAAGATCGAGCTGTTCGATACAGAGCGGGGCGGCGGCCGCATCGGGCGGTTCCTCGCCGGGACGCTCCAGCCGCTACTCACCGGACCCGGCACGTTCGTGCTGCTCGCGGCGATCGCCGGTCTGGGGTTGATGCTCGCGTTCAACCTCCAGCTGCGGGACCTTATCGCGCCATTCACGGGCGCTGCACGCTGGGTCGGCTCGACGACGGCCGATTCGATGCGGCGCGCGAACGAGGCGCGTCCGCAGAAGCCGGCTCCTCCGCCTGCTTCCCGTGCTGCCAAGGCTGCGGCTGCGGCCGCCGCCAAGCCACCAGTGGCCGTACCGATGGCTACGGCCGACGAGATAGCGGTCGCCCGGAGCATCCTCGATGAGCCTGCGCCGCTCTCGAACCAGTCTCCGGTCAGCCAGACGGTCTGGACGGGTCCCCTCGATGGCGGCACCTCTGGGGCGCCGGCACGACTGAGCCGCTCGCCCGAGAACGGGAACGGCAGCGGCGTCGGCAGCGGCACGAGTCGTGTCGCGACAGCCATCGCGGCCCCGACCGCCCTCGAGTCGCTCAATGCGATCGCCTGGACGCTGCCATCGGTCGACCTGCTCGAACCACGGGTCGCGGGGCGCGTCGGTGCAGGCGTCGACCACGAATCGAACAAGCGGCGGATCGAGGAGAAGCTGCTCAGCTTCTCGATCCCGGCCAAGGTCGTCGCCGTCAACTCCGGCCCCGTGGTCACCCAATACGAGGTCCGACCCGAGCACCACGTCAAGGTATCGCGCATCGAGGCCCTCGCGGATGACCTCGCGATGGCATTGGCGGCCCGGTCGATCCGCATCGAGGCTCCGATCCCGGGCAAGGATGTCGTCGGCATCGAGATCCCGAACTCGGTCAGCGAGGTGGTCGGCTTCAAGCCGCTCATCGACGAGAGCGCGATGCTGGGCGCCACGAGCCCGCTGACCTTCGCCTTGGGGCGCGATGTGTCTGGCAAGGCCTACGCGGTCGATCTCGCCAAGATGCCCCACCTGCTGGTCGCCGGAGCGACCGGCTCGGGTAAGAGCGTCTGCGTCAACGCGCTCATCACGAGCCTGCTGATGCGCGCCCGACCCGACGAGGTCCGGCTCATCCTCGTGGACCTTAAGCGGGTCGAGCTGGCGCCGTACAACGGGCTGCCGCATCTCCTTCAGCACGTGATCGTCGAGCCCGGCGAGGCGAAGGCGGTCCTCAACTGGGCGGTCCGCGAGATGGAGGAGCGCTACAAGCTGCTCGCCGCCCACGGCGTCCGCAACATCGCCGCGTTCAACGACCGCCCCGAAGCGGCAGAGAATGGCAGCGGCGATGACGAGGAGACCGCCGAGCGGATGCCTTACATCGTGCTGATCATCGATGAGCTGGCCGACCTGATCATGCGCGAGGGCCGGAAGGTCGAGGATCCGGTCGTCAAGATCGCCCAGAAGGCGCGAGCGGTCGGCATCCACCTGGTGCTCGCCACACAGCGCCCGTCGGTCAACGTCGTCACGGGCCTCATCAAGGCCAACGTCCCGTCGCGCATCGCGTTCGCGATGGCGTCGATGGTCGACTCCCGCACCGTGCTCGACGCCCCCGGCGCGGAGGACCTCATCGGGCGCGGCGACATGCTCTATCAGCCCGTCGACCTGCCGCGGCCCGTCCGCATGCAAGGCGTGTTCGTGAGCGACCGTGAGGTGAGCTCGATCACCAAGCACTGGCTCGACCAGACCGACGGGCGGACCTACTACGACGAGGGCATCCTGGCCTTTGCCGATCCCGAGGACGGTGGGTCCGGCGGCGACGGCGGCCAATTCGCCTGGCTACGGAAGCTCGGCGTCGACGAGATGACGATCCCCGCAGCGGAGCTTGTGACCAGCAGCCAGCGCGCCAGCACCTCGATGCTGCAGACCAAGCTCAAGCTCGGCTTCGCCCGTGCGAGCCGCGTGATGGACGAGCTCGAGCGGTACGGGATCATCGGCCCGCAGGACCCGCGTAACCCGGCTACGCCGCGCCAGATCTACGGCCCGGACAACTGGTTCCGCACCCAGGACGACATCGACGATCCCGGGGACTGAATCCAGGTACTCACACGGCCCGAAAGTGCCACTGGCCGGTCGGCCGAGGGGCTGCGGTATCCTGTGACCTGAAACGGTCGCTCGGGCGGCGCGGCGCCTGGTGGCCGGCACCGACCCGAGCAGCACGAGCAGGACGGGACTGCCTAGTGACGACGAGGGATCAGGTCCGGCGCGCGGCTGGGTCGGAGCGCGATACGCGCGCACCGGCCGGCGACGTCGCACCCGGCCTGCCCGAACGCCTCCTGGCCGCGCGTGAACGCAAGGGCGTCGATCTCTATCGCGCGGAGCGCGACACGAAGATCCGGGCCCGCTACTTGGCTGCTCTGGAGCGGGGCGACTACCGCGAGCTGCCGGGTGCCGTCTACACGAAGGGATTCCTGCGCAACTACGCGCTCTACCTAGGGCTCGACCCCGACGAGGTCCTGCTGCAGTGGCGTCGTGAGCGCGGCGCGCCCCCCGAGCCGCAGGCGGTCATCGCCGTCCCGCGTCCGATCGCCGCACCGCGCCGCGGTCTGACGTTCTCACCGAGCCTCATCGTCTTCGCGCTGTTGGTGGCGCTCGTGATCGGCTTCATGGTCTGGCTCGGCTTCCAGCTCCTGCGCTTCTCGAATCCGCCCACGATCGCAGTCACCAATCCGGCGGTCGCGGTCCTCGATGTCGATGAAGACACGACCTCCTACCTGCTCGAAGGCACGACGATCCCAGCCGGTTCGGTGCCCGTGAAGACCGCTGACGTCGAGTCGCGAACGAACGCCGACTCGGAAGGGCAGTGGGAGCTCAAGGTCGACCTGCG
>DATNFQ010000062.1:0-7003 GCA_035606295.1 Patescibacteria group bacterium | reverse complement strand
TCCCGACGCTGGGTTACGCGGTCCTCGCGCTGCTCGCCCGCGAGCCGCTGACGGGGTACGCCCTCAGCCGCCAGATGCGCGACCCGATCGGTTTCTTCTGGCAGGCGCACCACAGCCAGATCTACCCGATGCTCGATCGACTCGGGCGCGAAGGCTGGATCGAGTCGCGCGAGATCCCGGGCCCAGGCCCGCGGCCGACGCGACGCCACGAGATCACCCCCGCTGGGTTGACCGCCCTCCGGGCCTGGGTGGCCGCGCCCGCGCCACCTCGCGGCGGACGCGACGAGCTCCTGTTGCGGGTCTATGCCTCGTGGGTCGCTGAGCGATCGGTCACGCTGGCGCTCCTCGACGAAGCGGAGACGCGCCATCGGGACCAACTCGCGATGTACCTCGCCCGTCGACGGTCGGCCGACGCCCGAGGTATCGCGGACTCGCCGGGCACCGCCGACTTCGCCGACTATGCGACGCTCCGACGCGGGATCGGCCACGAGCGCGGTCGCATCGCATGGCTTCGGTGGCTCAGGGGTCGGCTGGCAACCGAGGACGAACGATCCTGACCCTGGCCATCAAGCGGTGGCTGGTGCCGGCTCGGCAGCGGGTTCGTCGATGTCACCCTCGATCGTGACTTCCGGCAGCCAGCGCAAGAACGATGGGAGCCACCAATTCCACTCCCCGAGGAGCCGCATCGTGGCTGGCAGCAGCATGCTCCGGACGATCGTCGCGTCGATCAGCACCGCCGTCGCGAGCCCGAACCCGAGCTGCTTGATGATCACCAGGTCGAGCGTCACGAAGACCGCGAACACCGTGATCATGATCGCGGCCGCACTCGTGATGGTCCCCGACGTGATGGCGATGCCGCGGGCGACCGCCTCGCCCGTCCGCAGGCCGCGATCGCGGGCCTCCTTGATCCGGGTCAGGATGAACACGTGGTAGTCCATGGATAGCCCGAACAGGATCGTGAAGATGAAGACCGGGACGAACGACTCGATCGGACCGGCCTTGAAGCCCAGCTGATCTGCCAGGCGGCCGTCCTGGAAGACCAGGACGAGGAGACCGAACGCCGCACCGGTCGACAGCAGGTTCAGCAGGATCGCCTTGATCGGGATGACGATCGAGCGGAATGCGACGAGCAGCAACAGGAACGACAGGCCGAGGACGAAGGCCATGACCTGGGGCATGCCGCGCGCGTAGAAATCGACCACGTCGAGCGTGAATGCGGCGTCCCCCGTGACGTAGGCGTTGACGTCTGGCAGCGCGCCGAACGTGGCCGGGACGATGTCCCGCCGCACCTCGCGGACGATGTCGCGGTTGCGCTCGTCGTTGCGACCGCCGGCCATCACGTAGGAGACGAGGGCGTCTTTCCCGTCGACTGATATCCGTGTCTGTGGCGGACCGCTCATGCCTTCGAGCGCGAGGATGCGCTTGGACATGTCGTCGATCGCCGCCTTGGTGTCCGCCCGATCGGCATTCGTGACGACGACCTCGAGGGCGAGCGTCGAGCCTTCCGGCCATTTCTCGTTGAGCAGGTTGACCGCCTGCACGCTGTCGATCGAATCCGGGAATGACGCGAAGTCCGACTGGCCCATGTGCAGCCGGGCGGTCGGCGACGCGATCGCGATCAGCACGGCAGCTGCGACGAGGAACGTCACGACCGGATGGCGCATGACGGCACGGACGACGACCGCCCAGACGCCACTCCCCTCCGGCCGGTCGCGGCCGAGGAATGGCACCCGCAGGCGGTTCACGTTGTCGCCGAGGATGGCCAGCGTCGCCGGCAGGAACGTCAGCGAGCCGATGACCGCGATGAGGACGACGGCGATCGTGCCGACGGCCATCGAGCGGAACAGGTTGTCGTTGAGCAGGAACAGCCCGCCGATCGAGAAGATAACCGCGAGCCCGGAGAAGAAGACCGCCCGACCGGCCGTGGCCGACGCCACCCTGATCGCGTCGAGCTTCTCCCGCCCGCCGCGGCGCTCGGTCCGGAACCTGGTGACCATGAAGAGCGAGTAGTCGACCGCCACGGCCAACCCGATCAGGACGATCAACTGGCTCGCGTACGCGCTTACCGGATCGACCGCCTGGCTGTACAGCCCGAGGATGCCGAACGCGGCGAGCAACGCCGTGACGGCGAGGACGAGCGGGACGAAGGCCGCGACGGCCGCCCCGAAGGCCACGAGCAGGATCAGGAAGGTCAGCGGGATCGTCAGCCGCAGCGACGAGTCCAACCCGCCGTTGACGAGCTCCTGGATGTCCTCGTTGGCAAGGACTCGGTCGAGCGCATGGATCCGCAGGGCCGGATGTGCCGCTTGTGCATCAGCCAGGAATGGCCGGACCGCAGCGAGCTTCTGCTCCACCGTCACGTCGTCGCCGCTGACCTGGGCCGGGATCCGGACACTGGTCTTGTCGGCGGACACGAGACCGGCCTGCGGCGGTGCCTGGCGTGGGTCGACGAGGTTCTCGAAGACGGTCGTCTTGGTGCCGTCGACCATCGCGGTGAGGTCGCTCATCCGCTTGAGCACGTCGTCGAGTCCGGCGGATACGGCGGCGTCGTCGATCGTGCCGGTCGGCGTGTTGAGGATCAGCAGGAACTGGTGCGGCTCCTCGACCGTGCCCGACGCGTCGAACACATCGAAGGCCTTGCGCGATTCGAAGACCTCGGTGTCGCTCCGGTCGTTCGAGACCGCGTCAGCGGTCCGCGTCCCGCCCGCCGCAAGACTGCCCACGAACAGCCCGATCGTGCACACGAACCAGAGCGCCACGACCGGCCAGCGATGACGCGCCGACCACATGGCGACGCGTACGGTCCAGGGCTGTCGCGCGGTCCCCTCTCTGGCCACGGTGGATCTGGCTGATCCGGCTCAGACTCGCTCGAAGGCTGCGGCGACCGAACCGCCGCCGCCGAGACACAGCGTCGCCAACCCGTACCGGCCCTCGCGACGATCGAGCTCGTGGAGGAGCGTCGCCACGACGCGTGCCCCGCTCGCGCCGATCGGGTGACCGAGGGCGATCGCCCCGCCATTGACGTTGACCTTGTCCCAATCGAAGCCGAGCTCCCGGCCGTCCGCCAACGTCTGGGCGGCGAACGCCTCGTTGATCTCGATGAGGTCGAAGGCCTCGATCGGCAGCTCGATGCGGTCGAGCAGGCGCTTCACGCCCTCGACCGGGGCGAGGAACAACCACTTCGGCGCGACCTCGGCCTGGGCGTACCCGACGATCCGCGCAAGGGGCTTCAGCCCGAGTCGTTCGACGGCCCGCTCGCTCGCGACGACCGTGGCGGCCGCGCCGTCGGTGATGCCCGGCGCGTTCCCGGCCGTCACGGTGCCTTCCGTGGCATCACCACGGTCGGCGCCCGTCGGAAGCGGGAAGACCGGCTTGAGCTTCGCGAGGGCTTCGGCGCTCGTGTCGCGCCGCGGGTTCTCGTCCTCGCTGACGACCGTCTCGCGACCCTTCGCATCCGTGATCGTGACCGGCGCCATCTCGGCGTCGAAACGACCGCCATCGATCGCCGCGATCGCCCGCTGGTGGCTCGCGAGGGCGAAGGCGTCCTGATCGGCGCGGCTCACCTTGTCCTTGATCGCGACGCGCTCGGCGTGCGTGCCCATGTGGCAGTCCTCGATGGCGCACCACAGGCCATCGGCGACGGTCGAGTCGATGAGCCTGGCGTCGCCGAGCCGGAGCCCGAAGCGTGCGCCCGGGAGGAGGTAGGGCGCGCCGTTCATCGACTCCATCCCGCCCGCGACGACGACCTCGGCGTCCCCAGCCTTGATCTCGGAGGCGGCGAGCATGATCGCCTTCAGCCCGGACCCGCAGACGCGGTTGATCGTCGTCGCACTCGTCGCGTCCGGGAGGCCGGCCTTCAGCGCAGCCTGCCGCGCAGGAGCCTGCCCCGAGCCTGCCTGCAGGACCTGGCCCATCAGCACGTCGTCGAGCTGAGCGCTGGCGGGGTCGAGCCCCGCGCGCTCCACAGCAGCGCGGATCGCGACACCGCCGAGGGTGGTGGCCGGCACGCCACTGAGCGCCCCGCCGAACTTGCCGATCGGCGTGCGTGCAGCGCTGACGATGAACGTCTCCCCACTGGGCTGATGCATGCGTCGAGGATACGCCGCCCTGCTGCGATGGCGGTCGGCAGGCAGATCGCGCCGGGCGGCATGCTGTCCGAGGATGGAGTCCCTTCGTCGCGCGCTGTCAGCTGCCCTTGGCCCGCTTGAGGACCTCGCCCGCGACGATCTCCCGGTGGATCTGGTTGGTGCCCTCGTAGATCTGGGCACCCTTGGCGTCGCGCATCAACCGCTCGATGCCGGTCTCCCGCGAATAGCCGCTCGCGCCGAACAGCTGCACAGCGTCGGTGGTGACACGCATGGCCACGTCCGACGCGGTCCATTTCGCGAGTGACGACACCTCGGCCAGCGGCTCGCCACGGTCCTTGGCCGCAGCAGCCTCCCGGGTGAGCGCCCGCGCGGCGGCGACGTCCCGCGCCATCTCGGCGAGCATGAAGCGCAGGCCCTGCTGGTCCGCCAGGGGCCCGCCGAACGCCTTCCGCTCACCAAGGTATCGGGCAGCTGCCTCCAAACCGGAGCGTGCCAGTCCGACGCATGCCGCCGCGATCGAGATCCGGCCCTCCCCGAGCGCCGACAGGGCGATCTTGTAGCCCTCGCCCTCCTCGCCGAGACGGTTCCCGGCGGGCACCTCGCAGCCGTCGAAGATCAGCTCCGCGGCGGGACAGGACCGGATGCCCATCTTCTTCTCGTGGACGCCGAACCGGAAGCCAGGTGTCCCCTTCTCGACGAGGAACGCGGCGATGCCCTTCGAGCCGGCAGACGGGTCGACGGTCGCGAACACGAGGTAGCGGTCGGCCTCGGGCGCGTTGGAGATCCAGATCTTGGTCCCCGACAGGCGATAGGAGGAACCATCTCCGGAGCGTTCCGCGCGTGTCCTGATCGTCGAGGCGTCGGACCCGGCGTGGGGCTCGGTCAGGGCGAATGCGCCGAGCGCCTCGCCTGCGAGCATCGGTGGCAGCCAGCGCGCCTTCTGCTCCTCCGTCCCCCACGTCACGACCGGGTACTGCGACAGGATGTGGACAGATAGCGTCACTGCCGAGGCCATATCGGCCGCGCCCAGCTCCTCCATGACGAGCGTCCAGGCCAGGTACGAGAAGCCGGCGCCACCGGTCGATGTCGGGAACGGGGCGCCCGTCAACCCGAGTGTCGCCATGCCGTCGAAGATCGAGCGATCGAACCGCTCCGTTTCGTCACGCTCGATCGCGGTGGGCGCGACCTCGCGTTGCGCGAAGTCGTGCACGGTCGTCTGGAGCAGCCGCTCCTCCTCGCCGAGTGACGGGACGGCCGCGACCATCAGCCCTTGTCTCGGGGGTAGGTGTAGAAGCCCTGACCGGTCTTCTGGCCGAGATGACCGGCATCAACGAGATCGACCAGCACCTGTGGCGGGCGCATGTGGTCGAGCCCGAGACCGTCCTCGAGGACGCGCATGATCCCGAGGACGACGTCGAGCCCGATGAAGTCGGAGAGCTCCAACGGGCCCATCGGGTGGTTCAGCCCGATCCGGGCGCCCGTGTCGATGTCCTCGGCGGTCCCGACGCCCTGCTCGAAGGCATGCATCGCCTCGGCGAGGAATGGGATGAGGATCCGGTTGACGATGAACCCGGGCCGGTCGGCGGACTCGATGACCTTCTTGCCAAGATCCGTCGCGAGGGTGCGGATCGCGTCGACAGTCTCGTCGGTCGTGTCGGAGGAGCGGATCAGCTCGACCAGCGGCATGACCGGAACGGGACTGAAGAAATGCATCCCGACGAACCGTTGGCGCCGGTCCCCGGAGACCGCCTCGGCCAGGCGCCGGATCGCGATGGAGCTCGTGTTCGTCGCGAAGATGGCAGTCGGCGAGGCCAGCCCGTCGAGCTCCCGCCAGAGTGCGGTCTTGACGCGGAGATCCTCGAAGACGGCTTCGATGACGAGGTCGGCGTCGGCCACGGCGGCGGCGTCCGAGGTCGGCGTCAATCGCGTGAGGATCGCCTCGCGGCCTTCGGCGTCCAATCGACCCTTCGCGACCGACCGGTCCAGGTTCCCGGCGATCCGGTCTCGACCCGCCTCGGCCCGTGCGAGGTCGGGCTCGTAGACCGTCACCTCCTTGCCGATCGCGGCATGCACCTGGGCGATGCCGTGGCCCATCAGACCGGCGCCCGCGACGAAGACTCGGTCGATCGTCATCGCGGGCAAGGGTAGCGCGCCGTCACGCCGGCTCCGGCCTGTGAACGAGCGAATCCCGGCGTACGGCGAGGACGCAGGCTCCCAGCGCCGCGATGACCGCGGACACGATCCAGGCTCCGCCCAGGCCGATGGAACCAGCAAGGAAACCGAGGACCGCCGGCGAGATCCCGAACGAGAGATCGACGAAGGCGGTCGTCGTCCCGACGACACTGCCCCGCTCGTTCTCGTCGACGCGTGACACCGCGACCGCAAGCAACGCCGGGAACAGGAACGCGATCCCGGACGCGAACACGGCAGTTCCCAGGTAGACGCCGACCGAATCGCGCACGATCCCGAGGATCGTCATCCCGACCGCTGAGCCGATGAGGGCGAATGCCGACAGCGGCACCGCCCCGATCTGGTCCGGCAGCCGCACGAAGATGATCCGTAGCGAGACGACGATCAGGGCGTACTCCGCGAGGACCGGCCCCGCCGCACCCATCCCGACGGTCCCGAGATAGAGCGGTACGAACGCAAGGAAGCCGGCCATCCCCCATGTCCCGGCGAGAAGGAGCGATCCCGGCAGCAGGCCGGCCGGGTGGATCAGAGGGCTGCGTTGGGGCTTCCCATCGGGATCCTTGGGACGGAGGGCGAGGGGCGCCGTCTCGGGAACGAACAGGCTGATGACCGTGGTCGCGGCGGCCATGACTCCCGCGGCGATCCAGACCGAGGTGTAGTCCCGGGCGGCCAGGATCGTCTCGCCGAGGAACGGTCCGAAGGCCAGACCGAGGTACACCGCCAGC
>DATNFQ010000061.1:0-4715 GCA_035606295.1 Patescibacteria group bacterium | reverse complement strand
CGACGCGCCGGCGCCTGCGGCGACCGGCGAGGACGAGGCCGTCGGGGATGGTGAAGGAGCGGGCGACGCGCTCGCACCCGCCGATGCGGACGCCCCTGCCGATGCGGCGGCGCCGGGCGACGCCGATGCGCCAGGTGAGGCCGATGCGCCCGGTGATGCGGACGGGCCAGGCGACGACACTTCCTCGACGAGGCCGATCGGTTCGGTCTTGATCTCGATGAAGCCGCCCTCCGTACGGATGGCGGTCGCCCGCAGGCCGTTATCGGCGAATACCTGCTCGACCTGGTCGGGCGTGACGTTCTGATCGGCGAACTTGATCTCCCAGCGGGTGCCACCGGTGTAGTCGATGGTCAATTGGAGACCGGCGTCGCTGAACGGCGAGATCAGGATGAAGATCAGGCCGGGGATCGTGAGGGCGAGCGAGAGGGCGTAGAACCAGCGCCGCTTCCCGATGACGTCAAACATCGGCAGCCAGGGATCGGCGGGTCGGACGCGGGTTGGTCACGGCGACGAATTCCTCGTCGCGCAGACCCCACAGGCGCGCCCGGCGGGCCCAGTCCTGGCGGACGAGGACACGCATGATCGACCGAGTCACGACGATCGCGCTGAACATGGACGTCAGCACGCCGATGATCAGTACCAGCGCGAAGCCGCGGATCACGGACGATCCGAAGGCGTACAGGATCGTGGCGGTGATGAGGCTCGACACGTTCGAGTCGAGGATCGAGTTCCATGCCCGGTTGAAGCCGGCTTCCACGGCGGCCGGCAGCGACTTGCCGACACGCAGCTCTTCCTTCATGCGTTCGAAGATGAGGATGTTGGCGTCGACCGCCATCCCTACAGAGAGCACGAAGCCCGCGATACCGGCGAGGGTCAGCGTCACCGGGATGAGCCGGAAGATCGCTAGGACCACGATCGTGTAGTAGACCAGCGCGAACGACGCGACCACGCCCGGCAACCGGTAGTACAGCAGCATGAACAGGATGACCAGCGCGATGCCGATGATGCCGGCGATCAGGCTCTGGTTCAGGAACTGCTCACCCAGCGTCGCCGAGATCTGCTCGCTCGACAGCTCCTTGATCGGGAACGGCAATGAACCGAACTTCAAGATCGTGACGAGGTTGTTGGCTTCCTTCGCCGGGAAGCCGCCGATGCCGCCCGCGCTGATCTGGACCTGACCGTTAGGGATCGCCTCGTCGATGCGTGGCGCCGTGATGACCGAGCCGTCGAGGACGATCGCGAAGTAGTCGCCGACGTGATCACGCGTGTAATCCGCGAAGAGCTGCGCTCCCGAGGCCGAGCCGTCGGTCTTGAGCTTGAACGTGACGGTCAGACCACGCGTCTGGTCCTGGCCGACCGCCGCGGACTCCAACTGGTCGCCGCTGAACAGCGGTGGGAACTGGTTGAGATCGAGGACCTGTCCGTCGGTGGCCGTGGTCTGGCCGAGCGGGACGAAGTCGAGGACGCCGGTCTGGCCGACGAGCCGGCGGACCGAGTCGACATCCGAGATGCCCGGCAGCTCGATGACGATGCGGTCGTCGCCCTGGACCAGGACGACGGGCTCCGAGACGCCGGTCGTGTTCACGCGCCGCTCGATGATGTCCTTGAGGACACCGAGGGCCTCCCGAGTCGGAGCGACGCCGTCCTTGGGCTGTGCCTGGTACTCGACCCGCAAACCACCCTGGAGGTCCAGACCGAGCTTGGTCTCGATCGTCCGCCACGCCCCATCGGGCGCTGTCGGATCGGGGATCCTCAGGTTCGGGAAGAAGACCACGATCAGCGAGAGGATGCCGATCAGGACGATGAGGAAGGGGCCGGCTCTGCGCATGTCGGCGGGATGCTACACGAAAGGCCCTTCCGACGCGGTCGGCCGCCCGGTCAGCGGCGCCGGCGGTCGGCGGCGCCGGCGGTCACCGTATCTGCCCGCCGCGGCGACCCCCCGTGGGCTCTACGCCTCCAGGGTGGCCTTGATCCGCTCGGCCAGCGCGCGGCTGATGCCCGGCACCGCCGCGATCTGCTCGACCGGTGCCTCGCGCACGCGCTTGATCGACCCGAACACCTTCAATAGTTCGCGCTTCCGCTTCGGCCCGACCCCCGGCAGGTCATCGAACGCCGACTTGACCGTGCGCCGGTCGCGCAGCGTCCGGTGATAGGTGATCGCGAAGCGATGCGCCTCGTCGCGCAATCGCTGGACGAGATACAACGCGGATGAGGTCGCCGGCAGCACCACCGGATCCGAGCGGCCCGGCAGGAACAGCTCCTCGCGCTCCTTCGCAAGCCCGGCCAGAGGAAGGTCGTGCAGACCGAGCTCATCGAGCACGACCTTGGCGGCGTTCACCTGCGGTTTACCGCCGTCGACGATGACCAGGTCCGGCATCGCCCAACGGCGCTCTTCCTCGTTACCTTCCTCACCCGACTTCGTCGCCCGGAAGCGGCGGCGTAGGACCTCCTGGTGGCTGGCGACGTCGTTGGGCCCCTCGACGGTCCGGATCCGGAAGCGCCGGTATTCCCCGGATCGCGGCTTGCCGTCCTCGAACACGACCATGCTGCCGACCGACTCGCTGCCCTGGAAGTTCGAGATGTCGTAGCACTCGATGCGGAACGGGGGCCCCGGCATGTCGAGGGCCGCCGCGAGCTCCTCGAGTGCGGCCAGCGTCTTGCCCTGGTCCGCCAGCCAGCGAGCGTGCTCGCGCTGGAGTGTCTCGGCCGCGTTCCGCTCGGCGAGCCCGAGAAGGTCACGCTTCTCGCCCCGCTGCGGGGTCCTTAGATGCACCGGTCCGCCGCGCTTCTCCACGAGGAAGGTCTGGAGCTCCACTGCCTCGTTGATCGCCGCAGGGACGTAGATCTCGCGCGGGATCGAGGTCGCCCGCGTGTAGTACTGCTCCAGGAAGCTCGTGAGGACCTCGGTGTCGGACGCCTCACGCACGGCATCGAGGAGGTACACGTCCCGCCCGATCATCTTGCCGTCGCGGATGATGAACAGCGTCACCGCGGCCTGGTTGTCCTCGCGCGCAAGCCCGACCAGATCCAGCTCCGTCCGCGCGAACGCGGCCATCTTCTGGCTCTCCATCGTCCGCTCGATCGCCCGGATCTTGTCGCGGTCGCTTGCGGCGCGCTCGTAGTCCTGCCGATCGGAGGCCGCGAGCATCTCTTTGCGAAGCGCTTTGACCAGTGTCTCCTGCCGGCCCTCCAGGAACAGCGCCACCTGCTCGATGTCGGCGCGATAGTCGTCCTTGGAGATCGCCTGGATGCACGGGCCCTGACAGCGCTTGATGTGGTACAGCAGGCACGGCCGCTGCAGGGCGCGTTCGCCGTCCTTGATATCGATCGTGCAGGTACGGAACGGGAAGAGCCGCCGAACGAGGTTCATCGATTCGTCGACGCTGGTCGCGGAGGCGTACGGCCCGAAGTAGCGGCTCCCGTCGTTGACCAGCTTCCGGGTCCGCTCGACGCGCGGGAAGTCGTCGGCCAGCGTGACCTTGATGTACGGGTAGCTCTTGTCGTCCTTCAGGCGAACGTTGAAGCGCGGCTTGAACCGCTTGATGAGGTTGTTCTCGAGGAGCAGCGCCTCGCTGACGCTGTCGACCTCCGTGACCTCGACGTCGGCGATCCGGTCGATGACGCTCCGGATCCGGTGGCCCTCGCCCATGGCCGGCTTCTGCTTCTGCCAATAGCTCCGCACCCGGTGTCGCAGGCTCTGCGCCTTGCCGACGTACAGGACGTCACCGCGGGCGTCCTTGAGCAGGTAGACACCCGGTCGATCGGGTAGTCGCTTGAGGGTCGCCTCGAGTTCGGGGGTCACCCCACGATGCTAGGGCAACCCCGGCGTCGAGGTCGTCAGCGCGGCTTGGTGTTGGTCTTCGAGCGGCGGTCGGTCGAGGTCGTCGTCGTGGCAGGGACCGTCACACCGTTCTTCTTCGGCAGCGCCTTCACCGCATCTCCGTCGCGGAGCTCGAGTGTGAACGAGCCCGCGACGAGGTCGCCGATCGCCGCCGAAACGGTGTAGCAGCTGGCGGTCAGCGACGACGTGTCGAGGGAGACGTTCCAGCGGCCACCGCTCCAGGTGAGAGGCAGGTCGCTGGTCGTGCCGCCCTCGCACGGCGTCAGGTGGAGAGCGGCGTCACCCGATGTCGTGGCGGTACCGTTGACGAACAGCTGCACCTTGATCGGGACGGTGCGCCCCCGATTGGCCACGAACGTCGAGGTCGTACCCGCGACCGGCTCGAGCCAGACGGCCGAGGCCTGACGCGGCGTGACATAGCGGACCGTGACGCGGAAGGTCCCGGTCGACTGGTTGCCGGTCCGATCAGAAGCGGTGCAGGTCACCTCGGTCGTGCCGACCGGGAAGACCGAGCCGCTTTCGGGGGCACAACCGACATACGGCGACGCGTCCACCATGTCCGTGGCTGTCGGCTTGGCGAAGCTGACGGTCCGCCCACCCGCGTCCGAGGTAGTCACGCCGATGTCCGACGGCGCGCTGCTCAGCGTCGGTGCGGTCGTGTCGACGACCGTCACGTCAAAGTGATCCGTGGTCGTCGATCCGGCCGAGTCGGTCACGCTGCATTCGACGGTCGTGACGCCCAACGCGAGGAAGTCGCCGGCTGCGGGCGAGCATGTCGGCTTGGGATCCGGATCGTCTTCGGCATCCGTAGCCGACACGGTCCAGACCGAGTTCCAACCACCTACCGTGTCGCCTTCAACAGAGAAGGATGCGG
>DATNFQ010000060.1:0-8484 GCA_035606295.1 Patescibacteria group bacterium | reverse complement strand
CTGGCACGGATCCGGCGATTGGCGCGATGGCGTCCTCTCGGCGGATTACGTCGTGGAACGTATCGGCGAGCTGACCGAACACCGCGCCACGTACGTCGCCGACGTCGGCCAGAACCAGATGTGGCTCGCGCGCTACACGGGCTTCCGCGAGCCGAACCAGCACGTCTCGTCGGGTGGCCTCGGGACGATGGGGTTCAGTGTCCCGGCCGCGATGGGTGCCGCTCTCGGCCGACCCGACCGCGAGACGTGGGCGATCACCGGCGACGGTGGCTTCCAGATGACGTTCCAGGAACTGATGACGCTCATCCAGGACGAGATCCCGGTCAAGATCGCGCTCTTCGACAACAAGAAGCTCGGGATGATCCGCCAGTGGCAGGAGATCATCTACGCCGGGAACTACCACTCGGCACATCTGCTCGGGCCCGACTACCTCAAGCTCGCTGAGGCATTCGGGATCCCGGCGATGAAGGCGACGACCCCGGCCGAGGTGGACGAGGCGATCCGCTTCGCGCAAGGCGTCGACGGACCGGCGCTCATCTGGTTCGAGATCGCCGAGGAACAGAACGTGTTCCCGATGATGCCGGCCGGCAAGGGGCTGTCCGACCTCATCGAGAAGTGGGGCGGGGCCGACGAGTGAGTGACCCGTCGTCGAACGGGCAGGTGCCAGCCGGCGAGCCGGCGAGCCTGCCCGCGCACCACGCCCACGGGACGCCGCCGGCACGGGCCCTCCCGGGGGGCGGCGAGACCCGTCGGCACGTCCTGGTCGCGATCGTCCTCAACAAGCCCGGCGTCCTCAATCGCGTGTCAAGCCTGATGCGGGCGCGAAATTTCAACATCGACTCGCTCGCTGTCAGTCACACCGACCGCGAGGACGTCAGCCGCATGACGATCACGCTGCACGGGGATGACGTGGCCGTCGAACAGGCGGCGAAGCAGCTCTATCGACTCATCGACGTCCTCAAGGTCCAGGACGTCACATCCGAACCGACCGTCGATCACGAGCTGGCACTGGTCAAGATCCGGGCGACCGAGTCGAACCGGGACGAGATCCTGCGTTTCGTCGAGCTGTCGCGCGGGCGCGTCGTCGACCTCGTGGAGGGGTCGGTCATCGCGGAGGTGACCGGCACGGAGGACGAGATCGACACGTTCGTGTCGCTCGTGCGGACCTATGGCATCAAGGAGCTCGTCCGGACCGGCGCGGTCGTCATGGCGAGGGGAGCGGGCTCGATCGAGGAGGCGGTGAAGAAATGACATCCTCGGGCGGATGGCGTCGCGGAGCTCCGCCTCCGACCTCGGGGGGCGAGGTGCAGTTTGTCGTTGAGGGTGGCATTTCGATGGGAGAGGGCCGATGACCGCGCGAATGTATTACGACAACGATGCGAATCCTGAGGCCCTCGAGGGCCAGACGGTCGCCGTCATCGGCTACGGCAGCCAGGGCCACGCGCACGCGCAGAATCTGCGCGAGAGCGGCGTCGATGTGGTCGTCGGGCTCGCACCCGGCTCGAAGAGCCGGGCCCTCGCGGAGGAGGCCGGGCTACGCGTGGCCGATGTGGCGGACGCCGTGCGCGAGGCGGACGTGATCATGATCGCCGTGCCGGACACCGTGCAGAAGTCGGTCTACGACACCGATATCGCGCCCAACCTCCGTCCGGGCCAGCTGCTGATGTTCGCCCACGGCTTCAACATCCGATTCGGGCGGATCAGCCCACCCGAGGACATCGACGTCGGGATGGTCGCGCCCAAGGGGCCGGGCCATCTGCTCCGCAGCGTGTATCGCCAGGGTGGCGGCGTGCCAGCGCTGTTCGCCGTCGAGCGTGACGCTTCCGGGACGGCCCGCGACCGCGTGCTCGCCTACGCCCGCGGCCTCGGATCGACGCGCGCCGGTGTCCTCGAGACGACCTTCGCCGAGGAGACCGAGACCGACCTCTTCGGCGAGCAGGCGCTGCTCTGCGGTGGCGTCTCGGCACTCGTGAAGGCGGCGTTCGAGACACTCGTCGAGGCGGGCTATCAGCCGGAGCTCGCCTACTTCGAGACGATGCACGAGCTCAAGCTCATCGTCGACCTGATGTACCGCGGCGGCCTCAACTTCATGCGCTTCTCGGTGTCCGACACGGCGGAGTACGGCGACTACGTGTCCGGGCCGCGCGTCACGGAGGGCGCCAAGGCCGCGATGAAGGACGTGCTGGCCGACATCCAGTCGGGCTCGTTCGCCGAGCGCTGGATCAACGAATACGACTCGGGTGGCGAGCAGTTCAAGCGACTCCGCCAGCAGGATCGTGATCACCAGATCGAGCAGGTCGGCGCCGAGCTGCGCTCGAAGATGCCGTTCCTCGATCCGGTCACCGTCGAAGCCGGTCAGGCGCAGGCAGCCGCGACCCGCACCCCGGCGGGGAGTGGAGCCGCGTCATGACGAGCGCCGTACCCCGGCCGGCCGGGCCGTTCGTGCCCGCCGGCAGCGTCCGCATCTTCGACACGACCCTGCGGGACGGCGAGCAGGCACCCGGCGCCGGTCTGACGGCCGCCGAGAAGCTCGAAGTCGCGCGCCAGCTCGCTCGCCTCAAGGTCGATGTGATCGAGGCGGGCTTCCCAGCCGCCTCGCCCGGTGACTTCGAGGCGGTCCGGCGGATCGCACAGGAGACGCCCCAGGACATCGCCGTGGCCGCGCTCGCGCGGTGCCGCGACGGAGACCCGCAGCGTGCGATCGAGGCGATCAAGGTCGCCCACAAACCGCATCTCCATGTGTTCATCGCCACGAGCGACATCCATCTCAAGCACAAGCTCCGCATCGATCGCGAGACCGCGTTGGCCGAGGCGGTCCGCTGGGTCCGCTACGGCCGCGAGCAGCTCGGACGCGACGCCGAGATCGAGTTCTCCGCCGAGGACGCCTCGCGCACCGATACCGAATTCCTACTCAAGGTCTACGAGGCCGTCGTCGAGGCGGGCGCGTCGACCGTGAACGTGCCGGACACCGTCGGTTATGCGATCCCGAGCGAGTTCGGGGATCTGACGGCCCGCGTCGTCGACCTCGTGGGCGAACAGGCGACGGTCAGCATCCACTGCCATAACGACCTGGGGCTCGCCACCGCGAACACGCTCGCGGCCGTCCAGGCTGGTGCCCGCCAGGTCGAGGTCACGATCAACGGTCTTGGGGAGCGAGCCGGCAACGCGTCGCTCGAAGAGGTCGTCATGGCACTCCGGACGCGACCCGCCCAATTCAAGGCCGTCGGGTCCGGGATCCAGACCGAGCACATCACAGCCGCGTCCCGACTGGTCAGCTATCTGACCGGGTTCGCCGTCCAGCCGAACAAGGCGATCGTCGGCGGCAATGCCTTCGCGCACGAGTCCGGCATCCATCAGGACGGCGTGATCAAGCACCCGCTGACGTACGAGATCATGACCCCGCAGTCTGTCGGCCTGTCCGGCAGCCAGCTGACCATCGGCAAGCTGTCCGGCCGGCGCGGGCTGCAGGGCAAGCTCCGCGAGCTGGGCCACGACCTCGAGGGCGAGGCCCTTGACACCATCTACCGCCAGGCCATCGAACTGGCCGACGCGAAGAAGGAAGTCACCGACGCCGACCTGCTCGCGCTCGTCGAGCAGCGTGCTTCCGAGGTCCCGGCGAGCGTCGTGCTCGTGGGCTGGAGCGTGACCTCCTCCCACGGCGGCAACGCCACCGGCACCGTGACGCTCAGCATCGACGGCCGCGAGCGGAGCGCCGAGGCGACCGGCAACGGTCCGGTCAACGCGCTGTTCAAGGGCGTCGACGACGCGATCCAGCCGATCCTCGGCTGGCACCCGACCCTGATCGAGTACGAGATCAAGGCCGTGTCGGCCGGCGAGGACGCGCAGGGCCAGGTGCTCGTGCGGTGCCGTCGGTCCTCGGATGAAGGACCGGGGGCGCTGGTCGTGTCGGGGCACGGACTGAGCACGAACATCATCGAGGCATCGCTCGACGCGTACCTCGTCGCCATCAACAAGCTGCACGGCGCCGAGATCAACGGCGTCGCTGTCGCGTTCGCGAACCAGCGGACCGAGCGAGGCCTGCCCTGACCATGGAGGATGGCCTTCCGCGCTTCCAGGTCGTCGCGATCCCCGGCGACGGGGTCGGGCCCGAGGTCATCGATGCCGCGCGGCGTGTCGTCGATGCGGCCGGCGCCCGATTCGGGTTCGACGTCCAGTGGACGGAGATCCTGGCCGGCGGCAGCGCGATCGACACATACGGCGTCGCGATGCGCCCGGCCGATGTCGAGCTCTGTCGCGCCGCGGATGCCGTGCTGCTCGGTGCGGTCGGTGGACCGAAGTGGTCCGATCCGTCCGCGGCGGTTCGGCCGGAGCAGGCGCTCTTCGCGCTCCGTGGCGGGCTCGGTCTCTTCGCGAACCTGCGCCCGGTCACGGTGCACCCGGCGCTCGTGCCGTCGTCCCCGCTCCGTCCGGAGCTCCTTGAGGGTGTCGACCTGCTGATCGTCCGTGAGCTCACCGGAGGCATCTACTTCGGACAGCCGTCCGAGGAGCGTCCGAGCGGAGCGGGCCGCGAGGCGGTCGACACGATGGTCTACAACGAGAGCGAGATCCGGCGCGTGGTGCTGCTCGCGGCGGCGATGGCCGCGAAGCGTCGCGGCAAGCTGACGAGCGTCGACAAGGCGAACGTGCTCGCGACATCGCGCCTGTGGCGCAAGGTCGTCGACGAGGAGCGCCGCCGCTTCCCGACCGTCGAGGTCAACCACCAGCTCGTCGACTCGTGCGCGATGCTGCTCGTCCGTCATCCGGCCGACTTCGACGTGATCGTCACGGAGAATCTCTTCGGCGACATCCTCTCGGACGAGGCAGCGGTCCTCGCGGGCAGCCTCGGGATGCTGCCATCCGCGTCGCTTGGCGACCGCCTGACCAAGCATGGGACCTTCGGCTTGTACGAGCCGATCCACGGTTCGGCGCCTGACATCGCGGGTGAGGACAAGGCGAACCCGATCGGGACCATCCTGTCGGCGGCCATGATGCTTCGGCTCTCTCTCGGGCTCGACGAGGCCGCCACGGCCGTGGAGACGGCGGTGGCCGATGCCCTCGACGGTGGTTGGCGGACCGGCGATCTGGCCGACCCGGCGGACCGGGACGACGGACTCGTGGTCGTCGGCACGACCGGGTTCGCGACCGCGGTCATCGAATCGCTCGAAGCGGCGGTGCCGGCATGACCGCCACGGACCGGCCCGTCGTCCTCTACGACACGACGCTCCGTGACGGGACGCAAGGCGAGAACATCACGCTGTCCCTGGCCGACAAGCTGCGTATCGCCCGGATGCTCGACGAGTACGGGATGCCGTACATCGAGGGCGGTTGGCCAGGCTCGAACCCGAAGGACATCGAGTTCTTCGCCGCCGCGCGCACGATGCGCTGGCAGAACGCGAAGCTCGCGGCGTTCGGCTCCACGCGCCACCGCTCGAACCGCCCGACCGAGGACCCGAACCTGCGCGAGCTCGTCGCCGCCGAGACGCCGGTCGTGACGATCTTCGGGAAGTCGTGGCTGTTGCACGTGACCGAGGTCCTCGGCGCGACACCCGACGAGAACCTCGAGATGATCGCCGACTCGATCGGTTTCGTCGTCGACCGCGGGCGTGAGGCCGTGTATGACGCCGAGCACTTCTTCGACGGCTACCGAGCCGACCGTGATTACGCGCTCGCCACGTTGCGTGCCGCGCGCGAGGCAGGGGCCCGGACCCTCGTGCTGTGCGACACGAACGGCGGGACGATGACCGACGACCTGCTTCGGATCGTCGGCGACGTCCGTGGCTCGCTGGAAGGTGACGCTGACGCCCCCGGGGTGGTCTGGGGCATCCACACGCACAACGACGCCGAGATGGCCGTCGCCAACTCGATGGCCGCGGTCGCCGCGGGGATCCGCCACGTCCAGGGCACGATCAACGGATACGGCGAGCGAGCCGGCAACGCGAACATGGTGTCGATCCTCGCGAACCTGGCACTCAAGACCGAGCACGAGCTCCTGCCGGGTGGTGGTGGCCGGCTCGAGGGGCTGACCGACCTTTCGCGCAGCGTGGCCGAGATCGCCAACGTCACCCCGAACGACTATCAGCCGTATGTCGGCCGCTCCGCGTTCGCCCATAAGGGCGGCGTCCACGGCGCGGCGGTCGCAAAGGTCGAGCGCTCGTACCAGCACATCGAGCCGTCCGCCGTCGGCAACAGCGGCCGGCTGGTCGTATCGGAGCTGGGTGGGCGCGCCAATACCTCCATCCGTGCGCGCCAGCTGGGACATGAGCTCGAGGGGGTCGTCGACCCACGCGAGCTCTCGCAGCTCATCAAGCAGCTCGAGGCCGAGGGTCTCGCCTTCGAGGGCGCCGAGGCGTCGTTCGAGCTGTTGATCCGCCGGCACGCGGCGGACTACGCCGCCCCGTTCCACATCGTCGATTACACCTGTCTCGTCGAGCAGCGCGAGGGCCGCGAGCTCCTCGCGGAAGCGACGGTCAAGGTCGAGGTCGACGGGGAGACCCTCCACACGGCCGCCGACGGGAACGGACCCGTCAACGCCCTCGACGCCGCGTTGCGCAAGGCGCTGCGTGCCTTCTACCCGGCCATCGACGACGTCCACCTCGTCGACTACAAGGTGCGCATCCTCGATGGCGATGCCGCCACCGCGGCGCGAACGCGCGTGATCATCGATTCGCAGGACGGTGCGCGCACCTGGTCCACGATGGGTAGCGACACCAACATCATCGCGGCGTCCGCCGCCGCCCTCGCCGACTCGCTCGAATACGCCATCTGGAAGTCCGGCGCCGAGCTGCGGCGTCGCGACGAACGCCATTTCACGACCGCGGTCGCCGACCCGACCCAGGCGCGAGCATCGACGACCGCCACCCCTCAGACCGACCCAGCGACCCCACGGAGGTAGTCCCGATGTCCGGCCACGACCAAGCCGCCGCCGCGCTCCGTCTCGCGCGCTGGACCGTGTCGTCCGGCTCGAATGCGCGCAGCCGAGGCGCCGTGATCATCGATTCGGGCGAGCACCACTGGCAGGCGTCTGCCGAGGGCGTCGGCGCGATCGATGCGCTCTACCGGGCGGTGGACGCGGCCATCTCCGAGGTGCTCGACGGCCATCCGCGGCTGCTCGCGTACGACATCCACGCGCTCGGCGAGGGGACCGACACGATCGGTGTCGTCAGCGTCCGCCTCGCGCCGCCCCTCGCCTCCGGCGAGCGTGGTGAGGGTGAGTACGAGGGCGAGGCGCGCGGGCCGAACATCATCGCCGCCTCGATCGAGGCGTACCTCGTGGCGCTCAACAAGCTCCTCGGTGAGGAGCATTGGGAGGGTGCGCCAGAGGCAGCCGCAGCGACGGGTACGCGCGCCCGGCCCAAGGAGGCGGTCTCGGCCGGCACCGCGCGAGAGCGACGGGCCGAGCTCGATGAGGAGAAAGGGGAGATCGACACGGTCGACTGGTTCAACCAGTGACCACGCGGGACGGGGCGCCCGCTGCGCGACCGCGCTAGACGAACCAGGTCGTCTGCAGCTCCGCGACCGGTCGACGCATCGCTGCGACGATCACCACGACGACGCCGACGGCGATGAGCACGTCGCCGACGCTGAACACGTTGTGGAACGGGAGCCAGGTCGGCAGCGCGAAGATGTCGGTCAGCGGTTTCAGCACGGGTTCCGCGACGATCGCACTGTTCGAATAGGTCGTCGGGGCGGTCTTGCCGAGGGCGGCCATCGCGCCCGCATCCGCCGGCATGTATCCGCCGTTGAGTACGATCGCGACGAGGTTCGAGATCGCGCCGAGCGCCACGAGCGCCATGCCGGGGATCCGCAGGTTCAGCAGGACCGAGACGATGACCACGGCCGTGGAGAGCATGTAGATCGGCGGACCGAGCTCGCCGACCACGTCGGACACGGCCGTGGAGAAGAGCACGACCTGGACGAGCAGGCCCGCGACCATCACCCAGCCGAAGCGGAACTGGAGTGACGCGAGGCCGGCCGGCCGGCCGCCGAGCAGCAGACCGAGCATCAGGCCGATCGGGACGGCATACAGGATGAACATCGTCGCCTCCGGGTCTCAGCCGTTCACGTGGTTGGTGGTCATGCCGACGCCTGCCCGAGCCGGAGCGCGGGCTCGTCGGAGTCGCCATCGACGTCAGGCGACCCATCTGGCGCGCCGGTCGCGGCGATCGGCCGGCGCGAACCGCCGTCCTTGAGGAACTTCAGCGTGGCGTCCGCGTCCGCCGGACGGGCGAACAGGTAGCCCTGACCGAGCTCACAGCCAAGGGCTCGCAGTCGCTCCAGCTGACCGGACGTCTCGATGCCTTCGGCGACGATCGTGAGATCGAGCGTCCGACCGAGCGCCACGATCGCGGCAGCGAACGCCCAGTCCTCCGAGCGATCGGCCGGACCCACGAACTCGCGCGCGATCTTGAGGACGTCGACACGGAACCGCCGGAGATAGCCCAGTGACGAGTACCCGGTCCCGAAGTCGTCGATCGCGATGCGGAC
>DATNFQ010000059.1:0-3725 GCA_035606295.1 Patescibacteria group bacterium | reverse complement strand
CCGGCGTCCCGACCTACGGCCGCGAGGTCCTTGGCGTCGGCAGCAAGGCGGTCTGGCCGTCCGGCGAGGCCTTCAACCGGAGCTCGATCCTGCCGGATTACCCGCTCGGCCAGGCCTGGGCCGCCGAGGACGACCGACTCGAGGCGACCCAATCCGACGCTGACGCTGCGGCTAAGCGGTTCTGGCAGCGCTCATCCTGGTATCGACGTGCGAGCATCCGCGCCGAGTCGCTCGCGGGACAGCCCGTCATCGACGACCTTCCGACGCAGGGCGCCGTCGTCACCGACGAGATCATGGAGGCGGCGGGGGCGGGGGATCTGACGGCCCGCCGCAGGATCGAGGACGAGCGATTCGCGTATTTCGCGGAAGCCTCGATCGTCTTCCTCGACCAGCCGGACGCGGTCTTCCGCGGCTACGAGAGCGAGGCAGAGCTGCTCGGGGCGCCCCGCGATGATGATCTGGAACTCGGCGAGCTCATCCGTCGCGAGATCGAGCGGTTGGAGCCGCAGAAGCTCTATCTGCCACTCGGCGTCGGCGGCCATGTCGATCATCAACTGTGCCGACAGGTCGGTGTCGATCTGCTTGGTCTCGGGCAGCGATGGGTGATGCCGGGACCCGAATACGCGGGGACCGTCGTCTTCTACGAGGACTTCCCGTATGCCCTGTGGAACGACTTCCGCACGCTGGACCAGCTGGGGCCGGAAGCGTTCGCAGACCTGCCGGCCAAGGTGAGCGTGTACCCGGCCTTCGCCGACATCACCGACCAGATCGAGCGGAAGATCACCGGCATCTCGATCTACGAGAGCCAGATCGAGCGGCTATTCGACAGCGCGCGCCAGATGGGCGATGCCGTCCGGTCGTACGGCGCGGCGCTCGGCACGCTTGGCGACATCGACGGGCAGGCCGAACGGTACTGGCGGACGAGCCGCGTCTGATCGACCGCCGGCCGGCTGGAACCGTGCCGATCAGCTGATCCTCCTGGCCGCCCTTGTGGCCGGGATCGCGATCCGGGTCGTGCTCCTCCCGACCGAGGGCCTTCGCGGCGACATCGACCAGTTCGTCGGCTGGGTCCATCACATCGCGACCCAAGGGCTGTCGACCCTGTACGAGGGTACCGACGCCGGACCCGTGACATTCGGCCCGGTGATGGCCTACATCTGGGCGCTGCTGGCGGCCATCCAGCCGGCCTTCGCGACGGTGACTGATGCGAGCGACCCCGCGATCCGCGCCCTCATGAAGGTCCCCGCGAGCCTGGCCGATATCGGGCTTGCGGCGCTCGTCGTGTATGCCCTGCGCGATCGTCCCCGTTGGGCTGCGATCGGTGGCGCCGTCGTCCTGCTCGTGCCGGCGACCTGGTATGTCAGCGCGTGGTGGGGTCAGTACGAGGCGATCTTCGCCCTGTCAGCGCTCGCCGCGGTGATCGCCGCGACCAAGGGCCGGAATGACCTTGCCGCGATCCTCATCGCCGTATCCCTGATGACCAAGCCGCAGGCCATCGCCTTCGTGATCCCGTTCGCGGCGTGGTTCTGGGCGACCGGCGGTTGGCGGGGCGTGGTGCGGGCGGGGATCCTGGGCGCGGTCACCGCCGCGGTGCTCTGGATCCCCTTCCTCCCGACGGGCCCGCTTGGCTACGTGAGCAACCTGGGCACCTATCAGAACGAGATCTTCAACGTACTCTCACTGCGGGCCTGGAACCCGTGGTGGATCCTCCAGGTGGTGGCCGCTGGCGGTGCCTTCATCCGTGACGACGTGGCCATCATCGGACCGTTGACGCTCCGCCACGTCGGGTACCTCGTGACGGCTGTGCTGTCCGTCCTTATCGGGCTCGCGATCGTCCGAGACGCGCGCCCGCGAACGTTCGTGCTGGGGGTGGTGGCCTCGGTCCTGGCGATCTTCACGTGGATGACCCAGATGCACGAGCGCTATGCCTACGCGGCCCTCATCATCGTGCTCCTGCTCATCCCCGACCGAGCCGTCCGCTGGATGGCTGCCGTGTTGGGGGTGGTCTTCACCCTGAACCTGATCTCGGCCGTGCCCGCGACACCGGCGCTCCAAGCGGCGCTTCCCGTTGACGGAGCCCTCGGGATAGCGGGCTCGATCCTGATGACCGGCGTGTCGATCGTGTGCCTGTCGCGCGTGGTCTCGACCCGGGCTGCTGCCGTCGAGGGCCACGCGGCCCGATGACGGGAGCGAGCGCGACCGCTCGGCCGCTTCGCGCGGTGGATCCGGCAACCAGCATCTTCGCGATCCTGTGCGTCATCGCGGCTGCGACGCTGTTGTGGCTCGGTCGCGGGATGACGTTCTTCGCGGACGAATGGGCATTCATCGAGTCACGCTCACTCGGGGATCCGGTGTCGTGGTTCACGCCACACAACGAGCACTGGGTCACCCTGCCCGTTCTGGTGTATCGAGCCTTGGTCGAGACCGTCGGTATCGGCTCCTACATCCCCTATCACGCGGTCCTCGTGGCGCTTCATATCGCTGTCGCCACCATGGTGTTCCGTCTGACCAGGCGGTCCACAGGTCCCCGGTTCGCGCTCGTCGGCTCGACCATCGTCCTCTTCATCGGCGGCGGGTTCGAGAACCTCTACTGGAGCTTCCAGATCACGTTCGTCGGATCGACCCTGCTGGGTCTGATCGCGATGGACGTCTCGGACCGGCGTCCCAGCCCGACCCGCGCGTGGTCTGTCGCCGGCCTCCTCCTGGCCTCACTCGCCACGTCGGGCATCGGCGTCGTGATGTCGTTCGCCGTCGGCATCGAGTGGCTCGTCGACCGCCGTTGGCGTCTGTACGTGCCGTACCTCGTCGTGCCGGCCGGAGTCTTCCTGGTCTGGTACCTCACCTTCGGGCGGTACGGCCTGCAGCCAGACCGCGACCCCATCTCGGGGTCGATGATCGCGTCGATCCCGTGGTTCGTGGCCGACGGTCTCGGAACCGTGCTGGGAGTCGTCGCTGGCGTGCCGTTCGCTGCCGGCCTGGTCGTCCTCTTCTCCGTCGTCGTCGCCGTGGGCGTGCGACACCCCGGCCGCCTACGGTCGCCGCGCGTCGTCGGCATCGCGTTCGCGATCATCGCCCAGTACGCGTTGACGGCGGTCATCCGCTCCCACCTGTACGAAGGCGCGGCGGAGTACACCCGTTACCTCTATACGCCCGTCGTGCTCTCGATCGTGGCGGCGGGTGTCCTCGTTCGCGGCATCAAGCGGACGGCGGTGGGGCGAAAGCGGCTCTACACCACGGCCGCACTGGCGGCGTGGGCCACGACGGCACTCCTCCTGAATGGCCGATTCCTGCTGGCTGGGCGAGAACTGTTCCTGCTCCGAGCCGACATGACCCGGGCGCTCGTCACGGTCGCGTTGGCGCGCCCCCTGCCGCCTGGCGCTGATCCATCGAAATCGCTCGTGCTCGTGCCGTCCCCCGATTCCTTGCGGCGGATCGCTGACCTGTATGGCGATCCACGATCTGATCGGGTCGTTCCCGGTGCCGTGCGGCCGATCCCTCCTTTGATCCTCGCAGAAGCACAGCGACGGCTAGTGGAATGAATCCGCGCTAGGAGCCGTTGTTAGCCGCTAGCCTCCGCGATCGGATGCGACCGTTGGCCGATCGTGGCCCCTTCTCGCCGCGCATCGATGATGTGCTTGGCGGCGAGCGCGATCACGACGAGCGGCGCCATCAGCGGCACGGGCGCGGCCAGGAACGCGGTCACGACCTTTCGGTTGGCGATCGCC
>DATNFQ010000058.1:0-2365 GCA_035606295.1 Patescibacteria group bacterium | reverse complement strand
GAACTAGTTGCATATTTGGCACAGCCTCAGCCTTGACGAAACCTGGTGTCCGACACCGTGGTCCGGGAGTCAGAGGACTATCAGATAGTGAGGCAGCGCTTGAGTCCCAGCTCCGCCATCTGGCGCTGCATGTCGTCGATCGCACCCTGGAGCTCGAGCCGCGCAGTGTTGGTCGTTTCGATGTCGCGCACCTGGTACGCGTTGACCATCGTGTGGGCCGAATCGGCCACCTTGTCCATCGTGTCGAGCAGGCGGTCGATGTCGGCTTGCGCTTCGGTTGGCTTGTCGAGGGCGCGCATTTGGTTCGTGGCGGTGGCCACGATCGGGATCGCGTTCTGAAGCCACGTAATCCGCGAGTCGGAGTCGTCGCTCGCCGTGGGAATTGGGCCGAGCGAAAAGACCTGGCTGTCTGCGTCTCGGCAAATCGACTCCGCGTCGCTCCGCCAGTCCTCGAGCGCCGCGTTCGACGTCGTAGTGACCGCCGGAGGAGGCGGAGGGCTCGAGCTTTTGTCGCCACCGCCAAAGGCCACGTAGAGCGCGACCACGCCGCCCACGATCGCGGCAAGGCTCGTCAGCACTCCTCCCAGGCTCGTGAAGAACTTGGTGATGCGTTCCATGAAGCGCTCAACCCCCTTGAGGTCGATGCGGCGACGCTTCGCGCCCGACGATACTCCTCGTCCGGCGGGAACGGAAGTAGGGTGCCCGGGGTGCCGGCCCGTGCGGCGGATACCCGTCTTGAGACGATCCTCTACGACGCCGATGGGAATCGCACCGACGACGAGAGCGTCGCCGTGCGGGGAGAGGTCGTGGAGGTTGACGACGCCGGACGAGTCGTGGCGCGCCATCCGGACCTCGACTGGGAGGTCGACCCGATCTCGCTCGAGGGCGACGAAGGCGAGCTCGCGACGCGCCCGCGGCACGAAGAGCGCTGAGGGTCAGCCGAGCTCGTCGACGAGGTCGGCGACCGAGTCGACGATGCGCGAGGGGCGGTAGGGGAACGCCTCAGCCTCCTCGCGGCGGGTCGAGCCGGTCAGGACCAGGATGCTGTACATGCCGGCCTCCAGACCGGCGACGACGTCGGTGTCCATGCGGTCGCCGACCATCGCCGTCGTCTCGGAGTGGGCATTGATCGCGTTCAGCGCCGAGCGCATCATCAGCGGATTCGGCTTGCCCACGTAGTACGGGTCGATGCCGGTCGCGCGGCTGATCAGTGCGGCCACCGAGCCCGTGGCCGGGACCAGTCCGGCGGGGCCGGGCCCGGTCGGGTCCGGATTTGTGGCGATGAACCGGGCGCCGGCGGCGACGAGCCGGATCGCTGTCGTGATCCGCTCGAAGCTGTACGTCCGCGTCTCGCCGAGCACGACGTAGTCGGGCCTGGACTCCGTGAGCGTGTAGCCGACGTCGTGCAGTGCGGTCGTCAGGCCGGCCTCGCCGATCGCAAACGCGGAGCCGCCGGGACGCTGTTGCTCGAGGAAGGTGGCCGTTGCCAGCGCCGAGGTCCAGATCGCGTCCTCCGACACCTCGATCTCGTTCAGCGCGAGCCTCGCGGCGAGGTCGCGGCGCGTGTAGATCGAGTTGTTCGTCAGGATCAGGAACGGCATCTCGCGTTCGCGCAGCCGCCGGACGAACTCTGCGGCACCGGGGATGGCGTCCTCCTCCCGGACGAGCACGCCGTCCATGTCGATCAGCCAGGACTTGATCTCCGGGGCGGTCACCGGCCCGATCTTCTCAGGCACGGCCGGACTGGTGGCGCGTGAGCGCTCTCGTTAGGTTGACGCGCTGCCCGCGAGCTAGCAGGAGAGATCAATGCCGGACAATCGGCGTGATGGTTAGGGTCGTCGGTGGGAACGGATGAGCGCCACGAGCAGCGGCCGGCCGGAGACCACCGGCTTTCGGGGGCGAACCGCGTGGGCGCGGAACCTCGAGTCACCGCTTCGCGCGTTCCTCCAGACCGAGACCGGCAGCGCCGCCGTCCTGCTTGCCGCGGCGATCGCCGCCCTGGCCTGGGTCAACATAGACGGAAGCTCCTACGCGTCTGTGTGGTCGACCCGGCTGTCCGTCCAAGTCGGTGGCGCCGGGATTGCGCTCGACCTGCGTGGATGGGTGAACAGCGGCCTGATGACGTTCTTCTTCTTCGTCGTCGGCCTCGAGGCCAGGCGCGAGTTCGATCTGGGCGAGCTGCGCGAGCGGCGCCGTTTCGCGCTACCGGTCGTCGCGGGCGCCGGCGGCGTCCTGGCGTCGGTCGGCATTTACCTCGCGTTCAACGCTGGACGCTCCTCGGCGCACGGGTGGGGGACGGCGATGTCGACCGACACCGCCTTCGCGCTCGGTCTGCTCGCCCTCGTCGGGCCGCGCTTCCCCGATC
>DATNFQ010000057.1:0-5113 GCA_035606295.1 Patescibacteria group bacterium | reverse complement strand
GCTCCGGATCGGCGAACTGGAACGTGCCCAACTCGAGCGGGACGACCTCGATCTCGCTCATGGTTGGGGGTGGAGCGATGCGGCTTGACGGTCGAGGCCGAGGCGGAGCGGAGGACCGAAGCGAGCGCTCGTGGCGAGTTCGTGAGCGAGGACAGGACGGCCCAACGATGGCATCGGCCGCTCAGGTCGCATCGCAGAGTGGCGGAGAGGGCGGGATTCGAACCCGCGACGGGTTGCCCCGAACCGCATTTCCAGTGCGGCGCCATAGTCCACTAGGCGACCTCTCCCGGACACGTCAGGACCGGTCGGAACGCGCCGACCGGTCCGTCGTGACGAGTGCTGGCGGAGAGGGCGGGATTCGAACCCGCGGTGCTTTCGCACACCGCTTTTCGAGAGCGGCACCATCAACCACTCGGACACCTCTCCGCCTTGAGGATACCAAACGACGCCTTCCCGACCGGGAGCGGCGCATTGCCGGACGAGGGGTCAGACGCTCGAGTTGGCTGCGTAGAGCGCTTCGGCTTCGTCGCGTCGGATACCGCTGACGACCTTGATGCGCCGTGGCATCGAGGCATGCTGCGCCAGCTGGATGACCGTTCCGGCGGCGCCGTCGCGCGGGTTCGGCAGGGCGAACACCAGGGCCTCGACGTCGCACTCGAGCAGCGCCCCGACACACATCGCGCACGGTTCGACGGTCGCGAAGATCGTCGCATCGGCGAGCCGGCTCCGACCGAGGCGCCGCGACGCCTCTCGGAGGGCGACGATGACGGCATGAGCGGTCGGGTCGTCCGCCTCTTCGACCCTGTCGTGTGCGCGCGCGACCATGGCTTCGTCGACGACGGCGACGGCCGCGATCGGCCGCTCGCCACGCTCGAGGGCGAGCTGCGCCTCCGCGAGTGCCTCCCCCATGAACAGCTCGTAGTTCATCGTGGCCGATGCTAGCAGACGCCTATCGCGCTCCCCGTCTCGCCACGACCGAACCGCAACCCGGCGCCTGGTCCTGAGCCGCTACGATTCACCGACATGTCGATCCAACGGATCGCCGTCCTGACTGGCGGCGGCGACGTTCCCGGTTTGAACGCCGTCATCAAGAGCGTCGTCTACCGGGCCACCGAGATGGGGCACCAGGTCATCGGCATCCGCCGCGGCTGGGAGGGCCTCACCCACGTCCAGCCCGAGCTCCCGGATGGGGGTGGCAGCGGCTACGTCCGACGCCTGGACCGGATCAACACCCGGACCATCGAACGGACCGGCGGCACGATCCTGCACACGTCGCGGACGAACCCACGCAAGATGCGTGCTGCCGGGCTCCCGCCATGGCTCGGTGAGGCGGACCGCGAGCGATACCGCGTCGACGAGGACCTCTTCGACCTGACGCCGCTGGTCCTCGAACACCTCGAGGCGCTGGGTATCGACGTGCTTGTCACGATCGGCGGGGACGACACGCTGTCCTACTCGCAGGTGCTCGCCGATTCCGGAGTCCCGTTGATGGCCATCCCGAAGACGATGGACAACGACGTCCAGGGCACCGAGTACTGCATCGGGTTCTCGACCGCCATCACCCGGGCCAAGGAGGCGATCAATCGCCAGCGTACGACGCTCGGCTCGCACGAGCGGATCGGCGTATTCAGGATCTTCGGTCGCGATGCCGGCTTCTCCGCCCTCTACACCGCATACGTGACCTCGGCGCGTTGCGTGATCCCGGAAGCCCCGTACGACCTCGATGCCCTCGCCCACCTGCTCAAGGCGGACCACGCTGACAACCCGAGCCACTATGCCTTCGTCGTCACGGCGGAGGGCGCGATCTGGCGGGGCGCGCAGATGAGCGACATCGGCGAGGCCGATGCATTCGGGCATCGCCACAAGGCGAACGTCGGCGAGGCACTGGCATATGAGCTGCGCGCCAGGACCGGGATCGAGACGCTGGCGTCCGAGCTGACCTACGACCTGCGGTCGGGCGAGCCGGACTCGATCGACTCGATGGTCGCGACGACCTTTGCCAACGTCGCGATGGACCTGATCCAGGATGGCGTGACCGGTCGGATGGTGGCGATCCAGGACGGCAAGTACGCCCACACCAGCCTCCCGGATCCGACGCTCGGGCCACGTCGCGTCGACGTCCCGGTGATGTACAACCAGGAACGGTTCCGGCCGCGCTACGACGGCAAGCTCGGCGACCCGATGCTGCTCGTGGGCCTCGACTAGGACGATCGGCGTCCGGTTGACGCCTAGCGGAGCGGGAGCCGGTAGACCGACGAAGTGTCGTGGGCGCTGACCCAGGCCGCGTCATCGTCCACCGCCACGCTGCCGCTGCCTGACGGTGGCCCGTACCGGTCGACGACCGCGTTCGTCGCCGGATCGATCGTCACGACGAGGTCCTGCTCGATGCGGACCCAGACTCGTCCTCCGCCGACGGTGATGTCACCGCCCTGGATGGGGAGCTTCGAGACCGGCACCGTGGCGATGACGTCGCCGGCGCCGGACACGCGACTCACGCTCCCATCGGCCTGATCCATCACCCAGACAGCGTCCGGCCCGACGGCCAGGAACCGCGGTCCTCTGCCGACCTTGATGCTCTTGGACGTCGTCGGATCGGCCGGATCGACACGGAGGAGCGTGTCGGTCGCAGGGACCGTGACCCAGACAGCATCGAGACCCACCCGGACCGCGGCAGCACTCGCGGGGAGCGGCCACTGACCGTCGACCTGGTTCGTGACGGGGTCGAGGCGAAGGAGCTGATGCGACGACGAGATCAGCCACACCCCGCTCTCGCCGGCGCCGATCGAGCCTTCCTCCTGGATGCCGTCGATCGGGAGCTCGATGAGCGGGGTATCGAGTGAGCCGGTCTTCGGGTCGATCCTGGCGAGCAGGTGCCGGTCACAGCTACCAGCCCAGAGGCTGTCGAACCCGATGTCGAACGCGAGACAGATCACGCCGGGGATGGGCACCAGGCCATCGGGTGCCCCGGTCGCGCCGTCGAGGCGGCGGACGCCGCCGACGACCGCCGCCCACGCCGAACCTCCCGCCACCGCCAGCCAGTCGGGTTCGCCCGCGACGTCGATGTGGGTCGCACCGGCGGCGACGATGTCGGTCTGTGTCGCGATCGATCCGGCCGGGGTGGCGGTCACGGCCGGCGAGGCGCTCGCCGACGGCGACGGCGAGGTCGAAGGCGGGAGAGCGGTACTGCTACAGCCGACGGCGACGAGCGCGAAGGCGAGGACGCCGCCCGCGATCCGCGGCCGGCGTGGCATCAGTCGTCGAGACCGGACAGTCCGCGGATCGATCGGGCGAGGGCGGACATGTCGTCGTCGCCGTGACCGTCGGCGACGAGACCGTTCTCGAGCTGGGCCGCTAGCGCGCTGACCGGCAGGGTCGCGCCCAGTTGCGCGGCGAGGTCGAGGGCGATCGCGAGGTCCTTCCGATGGAGCGAGACCTTGAACCCGAGCGGGTAGTCGTTGTCGATCATCCGGCCGCTGCGGTTCGCAAGGACCCAGCTCTGCGCCGCGCCGCCGCCCAGTGCGCCGACGACCTGTTCGACATCGAGGCCGGCCTTGATCGCGAGCACGACCCCTTCGGCGACGCCGAGGTACGCCCCGGCGAGGATGACCTGATTCACCGCCTTGACCGCCTGGCCTGCGCCGATCGGGCCGACGTGGGTGATCGTTCGGCCGAGGGCGTTGAGGACGGGCCGCGCGTGTTCCACATCGCCCTCGTCACCGCCGACGAAGATCGTGAGTGTCGCGTTCTTCGCCCCTTCGCTGCCGCCGGAGACCGGGGCATCGACCATGCGCAGCCCTCGCTCGCGGAGTCGCGCGGCGAAGTCCCAGCTGCCGGATGGCGCGATCGTCGAGCAGTCGATGATCAGCGTGTCGGCACGGGCCGCCGATGCCACACCGTCCTCGCCGAAGAGCACCGCCTCGACGTCGGGGGTGTCCGAGACGCAGATCACGACGATCGGGGTGTCGGAGACCGCCTGGGCCGGAGACGAGGCCATCTCGACCCCGAGATCGGCGAGCTCAGGCGCTCGCCCGGAGGTCCTGTTCCACGCCGTCACGGCGAAGCCGGCGCGTGCCAGGTTGGCTGCCATCGCGGCACCCATCGTGCCGAGTCCGAGGAACGCGACCTTGTCCATGGTCGCCATGGTACGGGCAGCCTGCGCTATCGACGGGCCTGCCGACCGGTGACTCTTAGTGCGGGCGGCGCCGCATATCGGTCGTCGCGAGCGACTGCTGGGTCTGGATCGCGACCGCCTCGGCCATCGCCGCTTGCTGCGCGGATCCCGGTGCGCCGTGGCAGGACGTCGTCCCGCTATCGGTGAAGGACTGACCGGCGATCGGGATGAACTGGAAGTCGTACGACGAGGAATGGAGGGTGAGCTTCAGGACGCCGTACGTCGTCCCGTTGCGAACCTCGCTATTGGCCATCACGTTGCTGCCGAAGCCCACGAGCGACTCGCCGCCCGTCCCGACGACGATCTCGCGCAGACCGAAGGACGGGTCAGCGACACCGGCCACGGTCTGCGGCGCGAACCGCTCATAGCCGTGGCGATGACCGGCGATCACGAGGTCGACGCCGGCGTTGTACATCGTCGTCCAGAGCGTGGCACCGGTACTGCTGATCGATGTCTGCGTCGAGGAGAAGCGCGGGTGATGGAAGATCGCGGCGGTGCAGCTGGTGGGATGTGCCGCGAGGTCGGCGATCAGCCACTGGTTCTGTGGCGAGCTCGATCCACAACCACCGGTCACGCCAGGTGAACTGCAATTGGTGTTGAGCACGACGATGTGCCAGGCGCCGATGTCATAGCTGTAGTAGCCCTGACCGACATTACCAGCCGCCGACCCGAAGTACCCGAAGTACCCGGCCGCGCTGCTGGATGAGTCGTACTCGTGGTTCCCGATGACCGGCTTGGTGCGGGATTTCTGGCGTCCCCAGGTCGGGTCGTAGCAGTTGTTGAAGTCCGTGCTGGTGCCGTTCGGGTAGGCGTTATCGCCAGCCGTGAAGACCGTGCCGGCGATCCCGTCGAGCAAGTTGGCCGTGGCGTTGTCCTGCGTCCGACCGCAGTCGGCGATATCGCCGGCGCCGACGAGCACGTCGCTCCCGCCGGTCTGCTGGG
>DATNFQ010000056.1:0-2965 GCA_035606295.1 Patescibacteria group bacterium | reverse complement strand
GTCGAGCTGATCGACCCGCCGCCGTCGGTGACGACGCCATGAGTGCGGAGCCAGCTCGCCGTCCTGAAGACGAAGAGGTGACACAGCCCGATGCACCGGCACCTGACGAGGTGTTGCCGCCGACCGCGGACGACCCGGTCCCGAACCCCGAAGCGTCACTGACCCCCGAGGCCGCAGCCAGCGCCGAAGCCGCCGCTGCCGCCGAGGCGACGCCCGCGGACGGGTCATCGCTCACGACCGACACGCCCGCAGATCCCGTCGCGAGCGAGGCGGCCGTCGTGACGGCCGATGCTCAGGCCGCCGACACGACCGCTGAAGCGCTCGCGACGATCGACGCCGCGAGCGATCCTGCGGCCGCCGAAGCCAAGGCCGCGGAAGACGCGAAGGCAGCGGCGGACGCGAAGGCCGAGCGGCGCATGGCCCGCCGTCGCACGGTAGGTGGCGCCATCAAGGCGATCCTCACGGTCGTCATCGGGGTCGTGCTGCTCGTCGGTGGCATCGCGATCGGCAGTTACGTCTTCCAGGCGACCCGGCCAGCACCGACGAGTCCCACGGGTGACCCCGGCGTCGCCGCGCAGGACGCCCCGCCGGCCGCCAAGGAGTTCATCGCTGCGCTCGCCGTGAATGACGCGGATGCGATCCGCTCGTCACTCGACCAGCAACCCCACATCGATCTCACGAATGAGATGACGAAGTACGGTATCCAGAACATCGACTCGGTCGACGTGCTTGGCACCTCGGTCGACGGGAAGCGTTCCGCGACCGAGATCCTGATGCACTACCAACGGGAGGATGGCATCCCGTTTGCGATCAACCTTGTCATTCTGGTGAATGACGGAAAGATCGAGGGTTTCCGATGACGGCAGTTCGCGGTTTCTTCGGGCATCTGGGCTTCGTGTGGAACAGGAACCTGTGGCGACTGCTGCTCGTTCTCGTGGTCCTCACGGCGCTGATCGCATCGAGCGGCACCGTCGCGTTCATCCAGAGCGTGTTCGGGATCATCGCCTCGATCCCGGCGTTCGCGCTGCAGTTGTCGTTCGCGGCCTTCTATCTGATCGTCCAGTTCGGCTTCCTGTTCTGGTTCCTCTCGCGCCCGCGCAAGTACACGGTGACGCCGGACGATCCGCAGATCGGGATGTCGTTCGCTGACTACCGCGGCCAGCCGGACCTGCTCGAGCATGCGAAGTCGACGGTTTCGATCCTCAGGGGCGTCCGCGAGTTCGAGCTCCGAGGCGGCGAGATGCCGCGCGGCATGCTCCTCGCCGGCGCGCCTGGTACCGGCAAGACGTTCCTCGCCGCTGTCATCGCGGCAGAGGCTGAGCTGCCGTTCATCTACATCGATGCGAGCTCGATCCGCGGCATGTTCTGGGGCATGACCGAGATGATGATCATGAAGCTCTTCCGCGATGCCCGGGGGCTCGGCCGGAAGTACGCCCCGAGCGGCCAGCGCGGCGCCTGCATCATCTTCATGGACGAGATCGACTCCATCGGCATGAACCGCGGCGGCCAGAGCAATGGCAACGGCGGCATGATGATGGGCGGGATGATGATGGGTGGCGGCCAGGGGCTGAACACCCTCCTCAACCAGATGGATTCGCTGGCGAACCTGGTCGAGGACCGCTGGCGCTACAAGATCCTGCGCTGGTTCGGCATCGTCCGCGGTCCCGTGGAGGACAAGCCACTCGTCTTCGTCATCGGCGCGACGAACCGTCCCGAGGTCCTGGATCCGGCCCTCGTCCGACCGGGTCGACTCGACCGGATGATCGTCGTCCATGAGCCTGACGCCGACGGCCGCCGCGACATCATCGCGCATTACCTCTCGAAGAAGCAGCACGACCCCGAGATCCCGATGGAACTGCTTCTCACGGACTCGATGGGCTGGACCCCGATCATGATCAAGACGATCATCAACGAGGCCCTCATCAAGGCCCATGAGGAGCACCGCGAGTTCCTGAATTACAAGGACTGGCTCGACGCGGCCGACGAGCGGACGATGGGTCTCAAGCAACCGATCCGCTCGTGGAACCTCACGGACCGACGTGAGACGGCGTACCACGAGGCTGGCCATGCGGTCGCGGCACGTTACCTCCGGCCGTCCTATCGGATCTCGAAGGCGACGATCATCCGGCGTGGCCACGCGCTCGGATATGTCCAGCAGAAGCCGCTGGAAGAGCGAACCTCGATGTACGCCCGCTGGATCGAGACGCAGATCATGGTCTCGCTGGCGGGGCACGTCGTCGAGAACCGGTTCCTGGATACGTTGTCGACCGGGCCCTCATCCGACCTGCAGAACGCGACCAACTCGGCGGTCAGCTACGTTGCGCGCTTCGCGATGGGCCCGACGAAGCTCATCGCCCCGGTCCAACCCGGGCAATTCCCGCCGGCGCCCTTCGTCGTGGCCGCGCACGAGATGCTCGACGAGCTCTATGCCGAGACCGAGCGCCTGCTCCGCGAGAAGGAGCCGGCCATCCACCACCTCGCCAAGGCCCTGATCGAGCGCGACGAGCTCATCGGCGACGAGCTCGAGGAGGTCTTCGCGGAGGTCGAGCGGGCCCACCCCGAACTCCTGAACAAGTTCGAGCGCAAGATCATCCCGTTCCGCGACTTCGCGCCGCCGGAGCGCCAGCAGCCCGGCGAGGGCTTCTTCCCCCAGCCCGTGGCGCAGGAGGCCGCCGACGTCCCGGCGGCGTCTGTCGGGTCCAGCGAGACGGCCGATGCCTTGGCGGCGGCGCAGGCAGCCGCCTGGCTCCCGCCGGGCGAGGGCTCGGCACGTGACCGGAACCGCCGCGCGCGCGGGTCAGGGGAGCCAGGCATGGCGACCGATGTGATCCCGCCCTGGGCAACGCCTCGGCACTAGGTTTCCAAGGGCGCGGCTGATCTCGGGTCCGGTCGGGAGCGGCCGTCCAGGCCGTTGTATTGGTCACCCGATGACCGAACCAGCGATCGAGCCGCCGGCGGAGGCCGT
>DATNFQ010000055.1:0-8355 GCA_035606295.1 Patescibacteria group bacterium | reverse complement strand
CTCGGTGCGTGCCGATGCCGACGATCCGACCGCTGTCGAGGACGATGATCCGGTCGGCCCGCATGATCGTCGCGACCCGCTGAGCGACGATGATCACGGTCGTCTCGTGAAGCTCTTCGGCAAGGGCCGCGCGTAGTCGCGCATCGGTCGCGACGTCGAGCGCCGAGAAGCTGTCGTCGAAGACGACGATGTCGGCGTCGCGAACGATCGCGCGCGCGATCGCCAATCGCTGGCGCTGCCCGCCGGAGACGTTGGATCCGCCCTGGGCGATCGTCGAATCGAGGCCATCGGGCATCTCGGCGACGAAGTCACGCGCCTGGGCCGTCGTGAGCGCGCGCCACAACTGCTCGTCGGTCGCTTCGGCGTCGCCGAACCGGAGGTTGCTGCGGATCGTCCCACCGAACAGGAAGGCCTTCTGCGGGACCAGCGCGATCCGCCGCCACAGGTCCTCGCGGTCCTGCTCGCGGACGTCGACGCCGTCGATCAGCACCTGCCCGCCGGTCACGTCGTAGAAGCGCGGGATGAGGTTGATCAGCGTGGACTTGCCCGAACCGGTGCTGCCGACGATCGCCGTCGTCTCGCCCGGGGCAGCCCGGAAGGTGAGTTCGCGGAGCACGGGGTCCTCGGCACCCGGGTAGCGGAACTCGACGTTGCGGAACTCGACGACCCCGCGCTGCGTGGCGTCCGTCGGGCGGACCGCCTCGGCCGGATCGTGGATGGTCGACTCGGTCTGGAGCACCTCGTTGATGCGACCGGCAGACACGGCACCGCGCGGGATGAGGATGAACATGAAGACCGCGGTCAGCACCGCGAACATGATCTGCAGCAGGTATTGCAGGAAGGCCGTGAGGGCGCCGATCTGCATCGCGCCATCGGCGACCCGCTGGGCACCGAACCACATGACCGCGACCGTCGAGAGGTTGAGGATCGCGGTCATGATCGGGATCGTCACAGCGAACAGCCGGCCGACCTTGAGGGTCGTGTCGAAGAGGTCGGCACTGGCCGTCTCGAACCGCTTCTCCTCGTGCGGCGTCCGCACGAAGGCGCGGATCACGCGAACACCGGCGAGGGTCTCGCGCATGACCTGGTTGATCCGGTCGATCTTCGTCTGCATCGCCCGGAACATCGGGATGGCGCGGGACATGACGACGCCGATGACGAGCGCCATCAGCGGCAGGATGACGATGAGCAGCGCGGAAAGGGTCGGGTCCGTGCGAACGGCCATGATGATCCCGCCGACGATGAGGATCGGCGCCGAGACGATCACCGTGAGGCCCATGAACACGACGGTCTGGACCTGCTGGACGTCGTTGGTGTTGCGAGTGATGAGCGACGGCGCGCCGAAATGGTTGACCTCGACCTGGGAGAACGTCTCGACGGTGGAGAAGACCGCGCGACGGACGTCGCGCCCGAACCCCATCGCCACCCGGGCGCCGATGAACACGGCCGCGACCGAGGCGACGCCGAGGACCGCCGTGACCACGAGCATCAGGGCGCCGACGCGGAGGATGTAGTCGGTGTCGCCCTTGACGACGCCGTTGTCGATGATCTCGGCGTTGAGGTCCGGCAGGTAGAGGTTGCCGATCGCGCCGACGAGCAGGAGCAGGAGCGCGATAGCGATCGGCCCCTTGTACGGGGCAAGGTAGGTTCGGAGCAGACCGATCATGCCGGCGTCTCCTCGCTGTGCGTCTCGGCCATCGCCTCGCTCCGGACACGCCGCAGGGCGCGCAGGCCGACGAGGAAGCTCTCCAGCTCTTCGTCCGTCATCCGGTCGAAGAGCGTCTCGAGGTGCTTTCGCCGTTCCGCTGCCATCTCACCGAAGACGGCGTCGCCGGCATCGGTCCGACGGACGAGGATCACGCGGCGATCGTCCGGCTCGCGGCGACGCTCCACGAGGCCGCGTGCCTCCATCCGGTCGATGATCCCGGTCAGGCTCGCGACCGACACATCGAGCTCGTCGGCGAGCTTCGACATCGGCAGCGGCCCGCGCACCTGGAGCACGGTCAAGACGTGCAGGTGGACGAGGCTGAGGGAGCCGCGCAACCAGTGCTTGAACGCCCCGGCACGCTCACGCGGACCCCACGAGGTCATCTCGTCCAGAAGGTCCTTGAGCGTCGCGCGGCGTGAAGCCCGAGCGCCTCGCCGACGGATCGTGCTGGCGCCCACATTCAATGTCACATTGACAATCTATGTGACATGTAGTTACGGCGTCAAGCTACCCCGCGTTCATCACCGAGATCAGCAGCTGCTCGATCGTGCCGGCATCGGCTTTGCTCGTGTATGCCGCGTTCGTCGGCCCATCCGCTCGGCGCGTCGTGCCGCTCGTCGTGCCATCGGTGACGTCGACCGTCAGATGTGCGTCGCTGAACTCGGCGACCGGAAAGCCGGCCGCGACGACGGCGGCGATCGCGTCCCAGAGGTAGAAGCTCCCGCTCGTCATGTAATCGTTCTTGGCCAACAGCTCGGCCAGGACGGAGAGCGGCGCAGCGGTAGCGACGTCCTGGACCCGACCGGCGAACGTCCTCGTCAAGGGCACCTGGTCTGTGCCATCCAGGGATACGAGGCGGACCGCGAGCCCGGCATCGAGGACCGACGCCAGTGCAGCCGGATCCACGTAGACGTTCCACTCCGCCGTCGTGTTGTCCTGTGGACCACCCGGGGATCCAGCGATGTTGCCGGGCACGTCGATCGCGCCACCCATGACGTAGACGGACTCGATGCGTTCGATCAGCCCCTTGTCGGCGAGCGCCTGGGCAAGGTTCGTCAGCGGTCCAAGGGTCAGGATCCGCAGCTTCCCGTCGCCGGCCGCGGCCGTCGTCTTGATCAGTTCGCGAGCGTCGGCCTTCGACGCGGCGCGACCGGTCGACGGCAGATCGAGCCCGGCCGCCGAATCCGCGTTACCCCGGAAGAGGTCGGGGAACGCGTGGTCGAGAGCGGTCGGCTTGTCCGACCCGCACGCCACCGGGATCTGCGGCGCGTCGAGCCGCTCGAGGAGCGCCAGGACGATCTCGACTCCGCGCGGGCAATGGACCTCGCCGGTCCCCGCTACGGTGATCGCGGCGACCTCGACGTTCGGGGCGCTGACGAGGAACGAGATCGCGATCAGGTCGTCGGGAGCGACATCGGTATCGATGAGCAATCGGACGGGAGCGGCCGTCGGCAACGGCGCGGCGCTCGGTTCGTCCGTAGGCGCCAGGCTCGGTGTCGCCGAGGCTACGGCGACCGGCCCGCCCGACGGCGAGGCCGCTGCCTGGCCCGGACTGGCCGGTTGACAGGCAAGGCAGATAAGAGCGAACACGACGAACAGGACGCCGCAACGTGCCATCACGGGAGCCTACCCGGGCCGCGTCCCCGGGATAGGGCCTAGCTGCGCCGGGCCCCGCCGATCGTCGCTGGGTCGGGGGTGAAGTAGCGAAGCCGCCGGCCGAGCAGTAGGACTTCCCGCTCGAGCAGCGCGATGAGGCCGTCGAGACGCTCGACCGTGGTCTGCGCCTCGAGCAGCGCCTGACGTCGCGGCAGCTCCACCTGGACGATCCCGGACAGGAGGTACGAGAGGACCGTGGGGTCGTCCGGGATGTCGAGGTCCTGCCGCGTCGGCGGCTCGGCATGCGGGGCCAGCTCGGTCTCGGCGGTCGCCGTCGGGTCAGCGTCCGGATCCGGCTCACCGACCGTGGCTTCGATCTCGACGCGGATGTCGAGGACCTCCGAGGACTCGCCGTCGCGCGCTCGCATCAGATCGAGATATCGGACGAACCGCCGGATCGCCTTCGCGGCCAGTCGCTCGGCGCGGAGCTCGTCGCCGACCTCATCCTCGAGCGGCGTCACGTCCGCGACCAGGTACGGCTCCTTCTGGGCATCGACGGAATCGATCGCGAACCGGCCGGTCGCCGCGGCGAGCAGGTCGTACCGACCGTCAGGATATCGCCCAGCCTCTCGGATCTCCGCGAATGCCCCGACGCCCGCGAGCGTGGCCACGCCCTTCGTCCCGACCTCGCGCCCGTCTCGGATCAGGACGACCCCGAACGGCTGCCCGGTGTCGAGGCAGTGCCGGGTCATGGCCTGATAGCGATCCTCGAAGATGTGGAGCGGCAGGACGATCCCCGGGCAGAGGACCTGATGTAGCGGGAAGAGCGGGATCTCCATCGCCGCCCGAGTCTAGCCCGGTTCCCGACCGGAGGCCGTCGCGCGATGGTGTCGGGCCTGTTGCCCCATCGGTCCGGGGTCGACGCCGACCAGGAATCGAAAAGCCGCCGGCGGACCGGCGGCTTCCGGGTGGGCCCTTCAGGTCTCCGTCAGTGCGCGCAGCCCTTCGGGGCGCCGCCGTCATCGGCGGTACGGAAGCTCGAACCACAGCCGCACGCGGCGACCGCGTTCGGGTTGTTCACCGTGAAACCGGCGCCCATCAGCGTATCGACGTAGTCGATCTCCGAGCCCTGCAGGAGCGAGATGCTCTGGCCGTCGACGTACACCTTGATGCCGCTCGCGTCCAGGACGTTGTCCTCCGGGGTTGGGGCATCCTCGAGCATCATCCCGTAGCGGAAGCCCGAGCACCCGCCGGAGTAGACGTATACCCGCAGCCCGACATCCGGGTTGGTCTCTTCCTTCGTCAGCTCGCGGAGCTTCGTGACCGCGGCATCGGTCAGGGCGACGACCTGTGGCTGCTGGTCGATCATCGGTCGGTTCGTCCTCCTTGGACGGGGATTCGCGGGTTCGAGCGCCACCGGAGCGGCGAGTGACCACATCGTACGCAGGGCAACGGGTTTCGACAAGCGTGCCCGCCGAAATCCGATGGTCCTGGGACGACAGCTGTGTTGCGATACCGCGCTATTCGTCGATGCGTTCGACGATCGTGGCGATCCCCTGCCCCACGCCGATGCACATCGTCGCGAGCCCATAACGGCCGCCGGTCCGCCGCAGCTCGTGGGTGAGCATCGTGATGAGGCGGCCGCCGCTCATGCCGAGAGGGTGTCCGAGGGCGATCGCGCCGCCATTGACGTTCACCTTCGCAGGATCGAGCCCGAGCTCGTCGATGCAGACGAGTGACTGCGAGGCGAACGCCTCGTTGAGCTCCACGAGGTCGAGGTCGTCGACGCCCAGCCCCGCACGTTCGAGCGCCTTACGAGTCGCCGGCACCGGACCGACGCCCATCACCGCGGGATCGACGCCGGCGACGGCGGTGGAGACGACGCGTGCCATCGGCTGGAGACCAAGCGCACCGGCACGCCCCGCTTCGACGAGCAGCACGGCTGACGCGCCGTCGTTGATTCCCGAGCTGTTGCCGGCGGTGACGGAACCGCCGTCGCGCTTGAATGCCGGTCGGAGCTTGCCGAGCGCCTCGGTCGACGTGTCGGCGCGCGGATGCTCGTCACGGTCCACGACGGTCACGTCGCCCTTCCGGCCCTGGACTTCGACCGGCACGATCTGGTCGGCGAACCTTCCTGCCTCGATCGCCGCCACCGAGCGGCGATGGCTCTCGAGCGCGAAGGCGTCCTGCCTCTCGCGGCTGACGTTCCAACGCTCGGCCACGTTCTCGGCCGTCTCACCCATCGAATATGGGTAGTGCATCTCGGCGAGCTTCGGGTTGATGAAGCGCCAGCCGAGCGTCGTGTCCTGGAGCTCGCGCGAGCCGCGGTCCCAGGCGTTCTCCGGTTTGGCCATCACGTACGGCGCGCGGGTCATCGATTCCACGCCGCCGGCGAGGAAGACATCCCCGTCCCCGACGGCGATCGCATGGGCGCCCGCATTCACCGCCTGGAGGCCCGACCCGCACAGCCGATTGACCGTCTGTCCCGCCACCTCGACAGGGAGGCCGGCCAGAAGCGCGGCCATCCGCGCGACGTTGCGGTTGTCCTCTCCCGCCTGATTGGCGCAGCCGAGGATCACGTCCTCGATGAGCGCAGGCTCGATACCGGTACGGTCGACGATCGCCTTGATGACCATCGCGGCAAGGTCGTCCGGCCGGACGGCGGCGAGCGCGCCACCGTAGCGGCCGATCGGGGTACGGACCGCGGCGACGATCCAGGCCTCGCGAAGCGGTCGATTCGGATCTCGGGTCATCGCCCCGATTGTAGGGGCGACGACCCGAGCGCCTGGGCGTCAGGGCAGGGCGGCGATCACCGTGGCGGCGTCGGCGTCACTGTCAGCCAACACGAAGATCAGGGCATCGCCCTTGAAATACCCGTATTGGACATTCTTGGACGTCGGATCCGCGAGGACGGTCTTCCCGCCGAGTGACTTCTCCGTGTAGTGATCGCCGTTCTTTGCCGCGGCGTCGAGGAAGTCCTGCTTGAACTGTGCCGGGTCGGCGCCCTTCACTTCGAAGATGCCGGCCGAGCACTTGGAGCCGCTCTGGATGCCACCGGCCGCCATGCTGACGTCGGCTGGTGTCTTGCCCAGGGCCGCGAGAAGCTGGACGAACTCCGGGTCGGCCTGCTCGAACGCCGAACCGGACATGCTGAGCTTCTGCACCTTCTGACCGCACATCTCATCCGGGATGAGCGCCTCAAGCGCCTTGTCCGTGCTCGGAAGCACGAAACTCGGAAGGGCGATGCTTGCAGAGGCTCCAGCCGACGGCAGCGAACTCGGCGATCCGCTCGGTGGGGCGAAGCTGGCGGACGGGGCCGCGCTCGCTGACTGCAGGGCGGCCGTCGATGCGGACGGCGCCGCTGTCGCGCTACAGGCCGTGACGACGATCGCGGCGATCGTGATCAGACCCAAAGTGATGGACGGGTGTCGCATCGCGCTCTCCCTTGCTGGGCGTTCGACGACCCTCCCCGGCCGAGGATACGCCTAGCGCTCCGACAAGGCGTCGAGCGCTCGATCCGGGTAACTCGCTCCGAGACGGAGGGCCAGCCGGATATCGTCTTGCGAGGCGACCTGTTCGTCGACCGCGAGGCGCGCCTCGTCGGCGACGGCAGCCTCGATCCGGTCGCGGACGCGTTCGGGGCGCATCTCCCGCGCCGGTCCCTCGGCGAACTCCGGGTCGACAGGGCCGCGACGACCCTCGTCATAGCGATAGAACCCAGCGCCGGTCTTGCGCCCGAGCCGTCCAGCGGCGACGAGACGCTCCTGGACGGGCGAAGGCCGTAGGCGATCCGGCTGTCCGAGCCCGTTCCATACACCGCGGGCCGCAGCGAGGTTCACGTCGAGGCCGGCCAGGTCCATGAGCTCGAACGGGCCCATCGGAAAGCCGCCCTCGCGCATCGCGCCGTCGATGACCTCGACGCTGGCGACGCCTTCCTCGAGGATGCGGAGGGCCTCGATGGTGAACGGCCGGTTCACGCGATTGACGATGAAGCCCGGCCGATCGGCGCTCCGGACCGGTGTCTTGCCCCAATCGCTGACGATCCTCTCCGCGCGATCGACGACGGCCGCGGATGTGTCAGCGCCCGGAACGACCTCGACGAGCGCCATCAGCGGCACGGGGTTGAAGAAATGCAACCCGATGACCCGGTCCGGATGGGCGGTGGCCGCTTGAGCGATCGCGCCGATCGATAGGGCGCTCGTGTTCGTCGCCAGGATCACGTCCGGCCCGGCCTCGGCATCGAGCGCGCGGAAGACCGTTCGTTTCAGCTCGAGATCCTCCGCCGCGGCCTCCACGATGAGCGTGGCCTCCGTCGCGAGCCCATCGAGGAGATGCGCGTGACGGAGACGCGTCATCCGCCCGTCGACCCAGTCATCGATCGAGTCGGCGTCGAGGTCGAGACGTGCCGCCCGGCGCGCGAGCCCGTCACGAACGCGCCCCGTGGCCCGTTCGATCGCGTCAAGGTCGACGTCGTTGAGCACGACTTCCCAGCCGGCCTCGAGCGCCACCTGGGCGATGCCCGCTCCCATCACGCCGGCACCGACGATCCCGACGCTCGTCACACCGACTTCAGGGCTTCGAACGGCTGGCGACACCCGCGGCAGTAGAACAGCGACCGGCATTGGGTCGGGCCGAAGGCGCTGTCCATCACGACGTTGGCGCTATCGCAGAACGGGCAATGCATATCCGACGGATCGGCGGGTGGTGCGATCCCCGCCTCGCGAAGGGCCTTGCGGCCGCTTGCCGTGATGCGATCGGAGGTCCACGGTACCTCGAACGTCGTCTCGACCCGGACATCTCGACCGAATCGCTCCTCGAGCCGCTCGGCGATGGTGGCACGGATCACGTCGAGGGCGGGGCATCCGACGAACGTCGGAAGGATCGCGACGTCGATCCGGTCCGGACGGACGGCGACGCGGTGGACGATCCCGAGATCGACGACCGACAGCACTGGGATCTCCGGGTCGGGGACGGTCGCGAGGACGGCGCGGACGTCGGCTTCGGACGCCCCCATGTCGATCACCACGTCGCCGCTGGATCACTCCGCCGTA
>DATNFQ010000054.1:0-3458 GCA_035606295.1 Patescibacteria group bacterium | reverse complement strand
GTCCCGCCGCAGGAGCCGGACCTCGGCGGGGTCGGCGGTCGGGTCTTCGGCATCGATGATCACGGTCACACCGCGCTCCAGGACGCGGACGGTCTCCGGGTAGCCAGCGACCTCGAAGAACGGCTCCATCTCCTCCAAGCGAAGGACAGGGTGGTAGCCGAGCGATTCGAGCCGACCGGTCGGGCGGTCCCAGTAGCTGATGGCGCACTCGTCGACGCCCATGGCTCGCGCCAGATGGCCGGCCATGAGGTTGGCGACCTGGCGCGGGTCGAGGCTCTCGGACAGCTCGCCGCTCATGTCGAGCAGCCGGCGGAGCTCGCGCGCGAGATCCTGGCTTCGGGTCAGGAGACGGGCCGTTTCGAGCGACGTGGCGGCGTGGTCGGCGAGGATCGTCAGGAGGCGCAGGTCGTCGCCATCGAACCCGCCGAGACCGAGCTTGGAGAGCGTGATGACGCCGACGGTCACCTCGTCGTAGCGCATCGGGACGACGAGCATCGATTCGTCGATATCGTCGGTGCCGGCGATCGTGGCGCCCCGCGGGTCCGCGTTCGCATCGTTGATGAGGAGCGGCTCGCCGTGGAGGGCCACCCAACCGGTGAAGCCCTCACCGAGCCGGCAGCGGAGCAGGTCGAGGTCGACCTCGTTGTAGGCACCGACCCGACCCTCGAACGCGATCGGGACGACCCAATCCGGTGCCTCGAGCAGGTACACGCGTGCGTTGTGATAATCGATGATCCGCCGCGTCTCCTCGACGATCGCGCGTCCTACGGCCTCGACCGTCGTGGCCCGACTGAGCCGCCCAGAGGCAGCCTGAAGGACCTCGAGCTGCGCCGCCTTGGCCGCGGTCCCCTCGAACAGCTCGGCATTGGTAAGCGCGATGGCGGCGTGGGTGGCGATGGTCGTGAGGAAGGCGATATCACCGTCGGTCCAATCGCGTGGCTCGCGGGTGCATGCGGACAGCGCCCCGATCACCCGGTCGTGGCGCGTCAGCGGCGCCACGAGGTCACCCGCGAAGTCGACGGTCCCGGCGTAGCGCTCGACACCGGCGTGCGGGTCGGTCCGAGCGTCGGTCCATGCCCTCGGGCGACCGGTGCGAAGCACTTCCGCGACCCAGCCGTCACCGGCCCCCAGGACCGGGAGCTCCGCGGCGGTCTCGTCATCGATCCCGGCCCACGCCGCGAGGGGCAGGAGGTCGTCGCGGACGAGGCGGATCGTCACGAAGTCGACGCGCAACGCACGTTTCGTCTCGTCCACGATCGTCCGGAACAGCTCCGGGCGGTCGTGCGACGCGGCGAGCTTCTCGGCGATGCCGAGGACGCTGTCCAGCCGCTCGGCGAGCTCGCTTTCGCGACCGTCCGTCCCGAAAGCGACCGTCGCAGCACCCGGTCCCGCGAACGCCACGGAATGCGCGTCGACGACGCGCCCCTGGGGGTGAGCACCCGGCCCAGGGCGCGCGCCATCGGCATCGCGGGGTCGCACACGCGCGGTCATCGCAGCGATGGTCCCATCCGGGGTCCCGAGGCACCCCTCGCCAGCGGTACCGGCGAGGGCCGGAGGTGGTCCTAGGTCGTTGTCCTTAGGTGTCTAGGTATCGCTGCCACGACCGGCGGGATCACATCATCACGAGGCCGCCGTCGACGGCCAGGACCTGTCCGGTGATGTACTGCGCCTCGTCGGACACGAGGAAGGCGACGGTGTCGGCTATCTCCTCGACGGTGCCGAAGCGGCCGAGCGGCGTTCGTGCGATGAGCTCGCTCTGGAGCGCCTCGGGGAGGTCCTTCGTGAGCTCTGTCAGCACGAAGCCCGGCGCAACGGCGTTGACGGTGATGCCACGCGATGCGAGCTCGCGGGCGGTCGCCTTGGTGAGCCCGATGAGGCCTGCCTTCGCCGACGAATAGTTGGCCTGTCCCATCTGGCCGGCCTGGCCGGAGACCGACGTGATGTTCACGATCCGGCCTGCGCGCGCCTTGAGCATCGGCCGGGTGACGGCCTTGGTCATCCAGAACGCGCCGAACAGGTTCGTCTCGAGCACCTCGCGCCAGGCCTCTTCGGACATCCGCATGATCAGGTCGTCGCGGGTCACGCCGGCGTTGTTGACGAGGATGTCGACCTTGCCGAACGCCTCGAGTGCCGTCTTGACGACCGTGTCGGCGGACGCCGGGTCCTTGACATCGGCCTGGATCGATAGCGCCTTCATCCAGATCGACTCGATCTCGTCGGCTGTGGCTTTCGCCGCGTCGGCATTGCCGCGGAAGCTGAACGCGACGTCCGCGCCCTGGCGGGCGAGCCGCAGGCCGATGGCCTTGCCGATCCCCCGCGAGCCGCCGGTCACGAGCGCCGCCTTTCCGGTCAGATCGATCATCCGCGGACCTCCGAATGGGCGCGCTCGGGTTCACCGGGGACGACATCGTCGAGGGGCACGTCGACGGGTCCTGGTCGCGCCAGCAGCTCGACGAGTGCCTGTGGGATCGGGTCGACCGAGTCCCAGTCGACGGGGAGGCGGACCTGGACATCGGCGGCATCGACGGCCGCCTCGCCGGCGCGGCCGCGCGCCGGGTCGGCCGTCCATTCGACGGTGACGGCACCAGAGGTGAACCCGGCACCGAACGCGACCATCACGATGTTGTCGCCGACCTGCACGCGGCCCTCGTTGACCGCCTCCGCAAGCGCGATCGGCACCGACGCGGCCGACGTGTTCCCGTACCGATCGAGGTTCACGTACATCTTCGACATCGGCAGGTCGAGACCCTTCGCGACGGCTTCGACGATGCGCACGTTGGCCTGATGCGGGATGAACAGGTCGATGTCGGACGGATCGAGGCCCGACTTGCGGACCGACTCGAGCGCGGTCGTTGCCATCGTCTTTGTCGCGAAGCGATAGGTCTCGCGACCCTCCATCCGGATGTAGTGCTCGCCGCGGGCGATGGTCTCTGCCGACGGCGGACTCTTCGCCCCGCCCGCGGGCAGCCAGATCATGTAGGCGCCTTCGGGCGCGGTCGTCAGCTCGATACCGAGCGCGCCACCCGGCTCGGAGCTCGCCGACAGGACGACGGCACCCGCGCCATCGCCGAACAGGATGCAGGTGCTCCGGTCGGTGTAGTCGAGGAAGCGCGTCAGCAGCTCCGCGCCGATCACGAGCACGTGCTTCGCGATGCCACTCGTGATGTACGCCTGTGCGGTGGCGAACGCATAGACGAACCCGGAACAGGCGGCTGCGACGTCCATCGCCGCTGCCCGCTTGTTGCCGATCGCCTCCTTGACCAGCGCTGCGGTCGAAGGCATCCAGTAGTCGGGCGTGAGCGTCGCGAGGAGGATGAGGTCGATGTCGTCCGGGTCGATGCCCGCCGTCCGGATGGCGCGCATCGACGCGACCGCCGCCATCGACGCGGTCGTCTCGTTCGCCGCGGCGACGCGTCGTTCCCGGATACCCGTCCGGCTCACGATCCATTCGTCGGACG
>DATNFQ010000053.1:0-7342 GCA_035606295.1 Patescibacteria group bacterium | reverse complement strand
GGTCGAAGACATAGCCGAAGACGCGAGCGTTCGCGACCAGGGTCACCTGCCACCCCGTCGGGTCCACCCCGTTCCGTCGGAGGTGGTTGCGCACGTCCGTCGGCAGGTCCGTAGCCGGTGGATCGAGATGGTCCTTGTCATGGAACGAGAGCACATTCCGCCGACCCCGCGAGAGCAGACGAAGCGAACGGTCCATCTCGCTCATCTCATCGAGATCGAGCGCGAGGTAGTAGACGCCATGCTCGAGCGAGTACGTCACAGGACGCGCCCGACGGTGGCGAACGACGCCCTCGAGGACGTGCGATCTCATGCGGCGATCTCGGCGGGCGACGCGGCGTCGATCAACGCCGCGGCTTCGAACCCGGAACGACATCCGTCCTCGTGGAACCCGTAGTACAGGTGAGCGCCAGCGTGATAGGTCCGTCGATGGCCTTGGAGCCGAGCGATCGCCGTCTGTGAGACCAGCGTCCGGAACGTGTACATCGGGTGACGCATCTCCCGCTCGACGAGGACATGCTCGGCCCGTACTCGATCACCCGGATTGACCGACACGAGGTAGTCGACGGGGCCGGGGAGCCGCTGGAGCCGGTTCATGTGGTAGGTCATCGATACGAGGTCGCCAGGTGATCCGCAGTCATCCTGGTCGACATTCCACGACGCCCACGCACGGCGCTGCTTCGGCATCAGCCTCGTGTCCGTGTGGAGCACGACCTGGTTCGCAGAATAGCTGAAGCCATCGAGGGCCGAGCGTTCGGCGGCGTCCGCATCGTGGAGAAGCCCGCGCGCGTCGTCGGCGTGCACGGCGAGCACGACGGCATCGAACCGCTCGTCGCTACCCGACGCGGTTCGGACGCGAACGTGATCCGGGTGGCGCGCCACATCGATGACGGGGTCTCCCGGGCGTACGGCTTCGTCTGGCAGCGACGCCAGGATCCGGTCGACGTATGTGCGCGAGCCTCCCCGGATCGTGCGCCAGGTCAGGGCATTTCCCAGGCCGATCAGGCCGTGGTGATCGAGGAAGCGCAGGAGGTAGTCGACCGGGAAGTCGACCGCACGCGTCGAGCCTGTCGACCACACCGCCGACGTGATCGGCAACAGGAAGTGCCGACGGAACGCGGCACCGTACCCACCCTCGTCCATGAAATCGCCGAGGGTCGCGTGTGAGCCCGGACCGTCCAGCCGCTCCCGAGCTCGCCGATAGAACCGCATGACATCCGGGAGCAACCGCAGGTGAGAGGCGCGCGCGATCGCGGCCGGGTCGGCGAACCAGCCACCCACGCCACGCGAGCTGAACGCCAGTCCGCACGCGCGACACGCCGAGCCGAGCGACATGTCGCTGGGCTGACTCTCGACGCCGAGCTCGGCGAGGAGCCGGATGAACGTCGGGTACGTCCGCTCGTTGTAGACGATGAACCCGGTATCGACGGCCAAGGTCCCGCCCGGCGCTGAAACCTGCTCCGTCTTCACGTGTCCGCCGACGGCACGCTCGCCCTCGAACAGGCGCACCTCGTGGCGCTCGCGCAGGGCATATGCCGCGCTGAGGCCACTCACGCCCGATCCGATCACCGCGACCTTCATCGCGCGACCGCGGTCCGCGAAGCGGCGAGGTCGGCGAGCGTCCGGTGCATCCCTGTCGCTGCGTCCTCGCCGATCTTGGCGAACGCGCTCGCGAGGAACGGCTGGGCGACCCGGAGCAGGCCGCGCAACCGGATGTCTGCCGTGTAGCTGATGCGCGTCCCTGATCCCGAAGGCTCGAAGACGATCTCATCGACCGCCTCCACGCCCGATCCGGTGCCCACCAGGACGACGCGATGGGGTCGTTCGAGCGCACTGACCTCGTACGTCATGGGTGCGATCCGCTGACCCAAGCGGACATCGAGCGCGAAACGGGAACCCTGTCGGAGCGGTCCGTCGTCCAGCCGTGTCGAGCGAAAGACGCCCGGATCCCAACGCTCGGCGTTCGCGAAGTCGGCGACGAAGTCGAACGTCGGCTCGAGCGGCAGGACGGTCTCTATCTGCTCCTGCAGGCGGGTCATCGGTAGCTCCTCTGGAAGTCGGGCATGCTTGAGCGATGGCCGAGCCCCGAGACCTTGTCGATGCAGCGCTCGAGCTGAGCGTCATCGGGTCGTTCTCGAACCTCGGGTACGCGATACGCCGGCGGATGGATGACTGGGCGGATCCACCCCCGAGCGCCCTTCGCGGCTGCACCGTCCTGGTCACCGGTCCGACGTCCGGTCTCGGACGAGCCGCGAGCGAGGCGTTCGCCGCGCTGGGTGCTCGCCTCGTCCTCGTCGGGCGCGATGCCGGGAAGCTCGCGTCGACCGCGGCCGAGATCGGCGATCGCTACCCCGACGCGGGGATCGCGACCGTGGTCGCCGACATGTCGTCGCTCGACAGCGTCAGCGCCGCTGCCGACGCGGTACGAGCCAGTGAGTCGCGGCTGGACGTCCTGGTCGACAACGCCGGAGCGATCCACGACCGCCGGATCGTCACTTCCGACGGACTCGAGGCAACCTTCGCGACGATGGTCGTCGGGCCGTTCCGTCTGGTCGCGGAGCTGCTCCCGCTGCTCCGCGCGGGTCGTGAGGCTCGCGTCATCGCGGTGACCTCGGGCGGCATGTACGCCCAGTCGCTCGATCTCGACGATCTGGGGTACGAGCGGGGCGACTTCGATGGGACCCGGGCGTACGCCCGTGCGAAGCGGGCGCAGGTCGCGCTGGTCAGGGAATGGGCGCGACGGCTCGGACCACCGGGTCGGGCTGGACTCGCGGTGAATGCCATGCACCCGGGTTGGGCTGCGACGCCGGGGCTCGCGGCATCGCTTCCGCAGTTCGCGCGCGTGATGCGGCCGATCCTCCGGTCCCCCGCCGCCGGCATCGACACCCTGCTCTGGCTGGCGACGAACGAGACCGGTGCCAGGACCACCGGCAAGCTGTACCTGGATCGGCGACCTCGACCCTTCGACCGGGCGCCGATGACGCGGCTCTCCGCCGATGACCGACGCCGTCTGTGGGACGACGTCGTGGAGTCGGCGCGGATCGAGGATCCCCTGCCCGACTGGTAAGGCCGATCTTTCGTCGGGCCCGTCCGTGCTGCCCGTGGACCGGCGACCCGTTGTCCAGCGTTTGTTCATGGTAGGAACGGATGATGCACAGTTGTTCACGTATTGTCAAACGTTCGGTGGCTGGTATGCTGTACAAAGCATGTACACCATCAAGCAGGCGGCCGAACGCACGGGCATCGCGATCCCGACCATCCGCGTGTGGGAGCGTCGGTACGGCGTCGTGTCACCGAAGCGGACACCCTCGGGATACCGGCTGTACGACGACGAGTCGATCGCTCGACTCGGTGCGATGCAACGCCTCGTCGAGCACGAGGGCTGGCGGCCGAGTCAGGCAGCCGATCGCATCCGGGCGGCGTCGGGTCCTGAGCTCGAGGAGCTCAACGCGGCTGGGCGAGGTGGCGAGGTCCGAGCGGTACCGCCTGGGCGACCAGCGATCGCCGAAGCCGTAACGGCGGTGGTCGATGCCGCCCGCCGGCTCGACCTTCGCACGATGGACGAGACGCTCGACGACACGTTCGCCGGCCAACGCTTCGAGGCCGCGATGGACGGCGTCGTGTTCCCGGCGCTGCGAGGCATCGGTGACGCGTGGGGTCGGGGCGAGCTCGACGTCGCGCACGAGCATGCCGCGAGCGAGACGATCCGACGGCGTATCGCGCATTACTTCGATGCAGCGGCACGCGATCCGGGCGGCCCGACGATCGTGGTCGGGCTCCCACCAGGCAGTCGCCACGAGCTCGGAGCGTTCGCGTTCGCGGTCGCCGCGCGCCGCGCCGGTCTGGATAGCGTCTATCTCGGTGCGGACGTTCCGATCGACGCGTGGCGCCAGACGGTCCGTGACACCCACCCGGTCGCCGCCGTGGTCGCGGTCGTGGCACGGGCCGACGTCCGATCGGCAAGCGAGGTCATCCGGGCCATCCGAGAGGACGGGGCCACGATCGTCGCTACCGGTGGCCCAGCCGCCGGCGCCATCCCGGAGGAGCTTGGGGCCGTACGGCTGCCGGACGGTATCGAGGAGGCAGTCGCCCGATTGCTCGAGGACGTCGGCGCGACTCGATGACGCGCCACGATCCGGTGGTCGTCTGGCTCCGGCGCGACCTTCGCCTCCACGATCATCCCGCCCTTTCCGATGCCGTGGCGTCGGGACGGCCGGTCGCGCCGCTCTTCGTCTTCGACCCGGCGCTGCTTCACGGCCATTTCGCGTCGCCGAACCGCACCTGGTTCCTGCTGGGTTCCATCGTGGCGTTGCGTCGCGAGCTGGAGGCGCGTGGCAGCCGGCTGTTCGTCCGCGTCGGCGATCCGTCGGGCGTCCTGCCGGCGTTCGCGCGCGAGATCCGCGCTGGCGACGTCGTGGTCAGCCGTGATCACACGCCGTACGGCAGGCGACGTGACCGCGCGGTCGCCACGGCGCTTGCGGACGCCCAGATCGACCTACGCGCGAAACGCGGGCTCCTGATCCACGAGCCCGAGTCGCTCGTCACGGGCGCCGGGGCCGGCTACACGGTCTTCGGTCCATTCCTGCGCCGCTGGGAAGCGCTCCCGATGCGCGACGTCCTGCCTGCACCGGACAAGCTGCCGACCGTCGAGGCAGATGCCGGCGCGATGCCTGACCTTGCCGGGCTCGGCTTCGACGGTCCGACAGCGGAGGAGGCACGCCTCCCCGAACCTGGCGAGCGGGCTGCGCGTCGGCGACTCGAGACGTGGCTCGACACCGGTGGGCCCGTCGACTACGACCGGACACGGGATCGTCTTGACGACCCGAACGCCACGTCGCACCTGAGTGCGGACCTCCGGTTCGGCCTGCTCTCGCCGGTCGAGATCGCCACTCGCGCGCTGGCATCGGACGACGGCGAGGAGGGATCGCGACGCTTCGCGTCCGAGCTCGCGTGGCGCGACTTCTACGCACATGCGCTCTGGCACGCCCCGCGTATCGCGCGCGAGCCGATGGACGAGCGCTACCGGGACATCATCTGGGAGGACGACACGGCCGGCCTCGAGGCGTGGCAGGACGGCAGGACCGGCTATCCGATCGTCGACGCCGCCATGCGGCAGCTCCGACAGACGGGCTGGCTCCCGAATCGTGCTCGGATGATCGTCGCCAGCTTCCTGACGAAGGACATGCTCATCGACTGGCGCGCCGGCGAGCGCCATTTCATGACCCATCTGATCGATGGCGATCCGGCATCGAACCTCGGCGGCTGGCAGTGGGCGGCGTCCATCGGCACGGACAGCCGGCCGTTCGTTCGCGTGTTCAACCCGACCACGCAGGCCAAGCGCTTCGACCCCGACGGCGCCTATGTGCGGACCTGGTTGCCGGATCTGGTGCACGTTCCGGAAGGGCGCATCCACGAACCCTGGACGATGACGCCCGACGAGCAAGCGGCCGCGGGCTGCCACATCGGCGTCGACTACCCGGCGCCGATCGTCGACCACGCATCTGCCAGGGAGCGAGCACTGGCTCGGTACGCGGCTGCTGTCGCTACGGCGGCCAGGAGCGCCTAGGCCGCCTCGCGTTCGGCCGGCGGCAGCAACTCGACGAGGGTCGAACCCGTGACGTTGGCGACGACCGACGAGCCGAGTGAATCCCGCCAGTCCCTGACGCTCGCAGGGTTCGTGTGGCCGTGCAGCCAGAGCGGTGGTTCACGGCGTTCGAGGAGCCATCGATAGCCCGCGTAGCCGAGGTGGTACGGATCGGTGACGGCGTCCCCGATCCCGCGCGGCGCGGCGTGGCTGATGACAAGGATCGGGGCGCTGCGCGTCCTCGGGGCCCGGCGCAATAGGCCGACCTCGGCCCGCAGGACGTCGAGCCAGGCGCGGAGCTCATCACGTTGGGCCTGGTCCTGGCCGAGGCCCGGCCACGCGAGCGGCACGACGGTGATCCCGTTGACGTCCACGAGCCGGCCGCTCGGCGTCGGGATGGGTACGGGCTGCGGGCGGGTCCACGCGCCGCCACGGTCGTGGTTCCCGCGGACGTAGGTGATCGGGGCGTGGAAGGCATCCCCGAGAAAGCCGAGGTAATCGGGCTCCAGATCGCCGCACCCGATCACAGCGTCGATGTGGCCGAGCTGCTCGCGATTGACCGCATGGTCGAGCGCCGGATCAGGTTCGTCCGAGGCGGCGAGGAATCGGATCGGGGCGCCGGCACGCGACATGAACGGTCGCGGATCCGGCCAGTCGACGGTCAGCCGGCGAGTCATCCGGCATCGGGGTCGCTGGCGACCCGATCCTCATGCGCGAGCGCGCCACTGGCCGGCAGACCCTCGCCGCGCGTCCGCAGTGTCTGGGATCCGGCGAGTGTCCCCGCCAGCGTGCCCAGCGGCTCGGTCCTCTGGTCACCGGGTGCCACGAGCTCCACCACCGACGCGTCGATCTCCGGTTGCCCGCTGTAGAGCGCCAGGGCGACCCGGTTGTGCCCGTCGATGACCCAGTACCGGCCGTTGTACTTCACCACTTCGATCGGCGGCAGGATCGCCAGGGAATCCTGGGCCCGGTTCAGCCGCTGCCAGCGCGACTGCCAGTTGCCCCCGCGGAACGGCTTGAGCGGGAGGAAGTCGCCACCGCGCTGATCGCCACCTCCGACGGCCGTCCCGGCGATCTCATCGACCGGGATCGTCCGCAGGCCGACCTGGACCGAGCGGGCCTGGCGCACATCGGGATAGGTCTCGTTGAGGTAGGGCAACGGGTTCGCGGCGCGCCTGCGGACGCGGCGGATACGCATGCCGGGTCGCTCCGCGATCGACCGCTCGACTCCTTCCACCGCATCGCCGATCCGGCCGACGAGCGGCTCCGCAGCAGCCGCGACGGACGCGATGGCATCACGAGCAGGCCGTGCGACCCGGCGAATGCCTCGCGGCGTTCGGGCGTCGGTCGGAGGCTTCGACTCACGGTCGATGTCGTCGGTCATCGCGACGAGTCTGCCGCATGGCGCAAAACACGACCGTCGTGGCGTTGCCGCCCCTGCTGTAACGTGGGTGCTCAGCTCGCACCGAGACGAGCCATGGCCTCGGGGCCCTTGACGATGAAGTACGCCGCCACAAACCAGGAGATCGTCATCAGCCGCGCGGGCTATTCGTTGCCCTCGACGATCGCCATGCCGGCGAGTGACAGCCCCGCTCCGTGCATCGTGTTCTTCGCCGGGAGCGGGCCAACCGACCGCGATTGGACGTCGCCGCTTCTTCCCGGGACGAATGGCAGCGGCGCACAGCTCGCGCTCGCCCTGCAGGAGCGCGGTGTCGGATCGATCCGCTTCGACAAGGTCGGCTCCGGCGTCAACATGCCGAA
>DATNFQ010000052.1:0-2149 GCA_035606295.1 Patescibacteria group bacterium | reverse complement strand
GTCGGCTATGTCGACTCCGACCCCTACGCGCTGGAAATCGCACGCAACGAGATCCAGCCGCCGCCGGGGATGCTGTTCGAGTCGCTGAAGGAGGCCATCTCGGCGACCCGGCCGGAGGCCCTCCTGAACACCACCGCGCTGCCCGGCCACGTGGGCACCACGCGGACCGCGCTCGACGCCGGCCTGCATGTGCTGCTGGAGAAGCCGTTCGCGCCGACGCTCGGGGCCGCCCATGAGCTGGTCGACGTCGCCGCTCACGCAGACCTCGTGCTCATGATCAGCCAGAACTACCGCTTCTTCCCCGCGCCCCGCGCGATCGCCGACATGGTCCGTGGCGGGCGGCTTGGCAAGCTCCACGAGGTCTCGGTCGACTTCCGCCGCTACTCGACGGCCGGTCCGTCGGGTCGCGGCCGGCACCACCTCGAGGAGCAGCCGCTGCTCGTCGACATGTCGATCCATCACTTCGACTTGATGCGCCTGATCCTCGGCGCCGAGCCGCTGCGCATCTACTGCGAGGCGTGGAACCCTAAATGGACCGACTTCATCGGACCGTCGGCGACCGTCGCCTCCATCGTCTTCGACGGCGTGATCGTCAGCTATCGCGGCAGCTGGGTGACGGCGGGGCCGCTCACGCCATGGGCGGGAGAGTGGAGGCTCGAGTTCGAGCACGGCGAGATCGTGTGGGACAGCCGGGACGATGACATGTCCCACGACCGTGTGATGGTCAGGCCGCGCGGGGGCAGGGCGCGCTCGGTGACGCTGGCGCCGATGGAGCGGACAGGCCCGTGGGGAACACTGACCGAGTTTGCGAACGCGGTGCGTTCAGGCCGCGAGCCCGAGACATCGGGCCGCGACAACCTCGGCACGGTCGCCTTCGTGGCCGCCGCGGTGGAATCGGCGACCGTGCACGAGCCCGTCTCGATCTTCCGCGCCGGCGAAGCCCTCCCGATCTAAGCTCGTCAACAGATTGCGCGTCACGGTCTGGAACGAGCACGTCCACGAGGGGCGTGATGCCTCGGTCAGGAATCTGTACCCCGACGGTATGCACGCGCCCATCGTCGAGGGCATCCGGCGCGATCACCCCGAGGCGACGGTGCGCGTCGCCACCCTCGACGAGCCCGAGCATGGCCTGACCGAGGCGGCGCTTGCCGAGACCGACGTCCTCACGTGGTGGGGACATCAGGCGCACGACGAGGTCGAGGATCGGATCGTCGAGCGCGTTTTCGCGCGGGTCATGGACGGAATGGGAATCGTTGTCCTTCACTCCGGGCACTACTCCAAGATCTTCAAGCGCCTGATGGGGACCACGTGCTCCCTGCGGTGGCGTTCCGATCCCGGCGGCGAGCGCGAGGTCATTTGGACCGTCAACCCGGCGCACCCGATCGCGGCCGGCCTGCCACAGCCGATCGTGATTCCGCATGACGAGATGTACGGCGAGTTCTTCGACATACCGCCGCCCGATGAGCTCGTCTTCATCACGTCGTTCGAGGGCGGAGAGATTTTTCGCAGCGGGTGCTGCTGGTACCGAGGCAACGGCCGCGTCGCCTACTTCAGTCCCGGCGACCAGGAGTTCCCCGTCTACCACCAGCCTGAGGTCCAGCGAGCGATCGCCAACTGCGTGGGGTGGGCCGGCGCGAGCTCGAAGCCGAACGATATGCCGTCGACGCGGACCGGTAGGAGCCCGCGAAACTGGTACCTGTGATGGCCCCCAGATGAGGCCTTTCGCCGAGATCGGCGCCGCGGTCGTCGGCACCGGTTTCATCGGCGCCGTCCACGTGGAGGCTTTGCGCCGCCTGGGCGTCCAGGTGCACGGCGTCGTCGGATCGAGCCAGGAACGCGCCGCGACGCGCAGTCGGGAGCTCGGCCTGCCGCCCGCCTACGCGAGCTTCGAGGCGATGCTCGACGACGCGAATGTCGACGTGGTCCACGTGACGTCGCCCAACCACCTGCATCATCGACACGCAAGCGCCGCCCTCGAGGCGGGAAAGCACGTCGTTTGCGAGAAGCCGCTCGCCATGACCGCGCGCGAATCGGCCGACCTGCTCCGCGCGGCTGAGCGCAGCGGCCTCGTCCACGCCACGAACTTCAACATCCGCTTCTATCCCACCAATCAGCACCTGCACGGGCTGATCGGGAATGACACGCTGGG
>DATNFQ010000051.1:0-4946 GCA_035606295.1 Patescibacteria group bacterium | reverse complement strand
CGGTCATCGCGGCCGCCATCCTGTTCGTGACCGGCACGCCCAGCCTGCCGCTATTCCTGCTGATCCTCGCCGCGGCACTGGTGTTCGGCGTGACGATTACGCTGCCGATCGGCGGTGCCGATATGCCGGTCGTCATCAGCCTCCTCAACTCGTTCACGGGCACGGCCGTCGCGATGGCCGGTTTCGTGATCGAAAACCCGGTCCTGATCATCGCCGGTGCCCTGGTGGGCGCCTCGGGCGCGATCCTCACCAAGCTGATGGCCGACGCGATGAACCGCTCGGTCATCAACATCATGATCGGCGGGTTCGGGGGCGGCGATGAAGCCGCGGGCGCCGTCGGAGCGGAGGGCGGCTCGGTCCGCTCGATCAGCGCCGACGATGCGGCGATCCAGCTTGCCTATGCCCAGCACGTCATCGTCGTCCCTGGCTACGGCCTCGCCGTGGCCCAGGCACAGCACGCCGTTCGGGAACTGGCCGACATGCTCGAGGAGCGTGGCGTCGACGTGAAGTACGCGATCCATCCCGTGGCCGGACGGATGCCCGGTCACATGAACGTCCTCCTCGCCGAAGCCAATGTCCCCTATCCCCAGCTCAAGGAGATGGAGGACATCAACCCCGAATTCGAGCGAGCCGACGTGGCGCTCGTCATCGGCGCGAACGACGTCACGAACCCAGCCGCTCGACGGTCGGGGACGCCGGTGTCAGGGATGCCGATCCTGGACGTCGACAAGGCAAAGTCGATCATCGTGATCAAGCGCTCGATGGGTAAGGGGTATGCCGGCATCGACAACGAGCTGTACACGAACGACAAGACCGGGATGCTCTTCGCGGACGCCAAGGAGGGTCTCGCTTCCCTGACGGCCGCGGTCAAGGCGCTGTAAGCGGGCTCGCTCGGCGGCACCAACGGGGGGCCCGCGGAGGGCGATGGACTGACTGACGGGGCATCGCGAACACGTTCGGCACCGCAGATCCTTGGCGGGATCCTGCCGATCGATCGGAGTCGGCTCAGCAGGGATGTGATCGCCGGGGCGACACTCGCCGCGCTGGCGATCCCCGAGGTGATGGGCTACACCAGGATCTCGGGGACGCCCATCATCACGGGCCTCTACACGATCCTCCTGCCGATCGTCGTGTTCGCGATCTTCGGGTCGTCGCGCCATCTCGTCGTGGGCGCCGACTCCGCGACCGCGGCGATCCTCGCGACGGCGCTCGTCGCGCTTGGGTTCACGCAGAACTCGGCCGAATACGTCCAGATGACATCACTTGCGGCGCTGCTGTGCGCCGGCCTGCTCATCCTCGCGCGGTGGCTGCGACTGGGGTTCATCGCCAACTTCCTCTCGCGGAGCGTCCTCATCGGGTTCCTCACGGGCGTGGGTATCCAGGTCGCGATGGGGCAGCTCGGCGGGATGTTCGGGATCCCGAGCCAGTCCGGCAGCACGGTCCAGCAGTTCATCGCCACCGTTGCGCTCATCCCGAGCGCGACGGCCCCGGCCACCTTCGCGATCTCAGTCTTGGTCGTGGCGACGATCGTGGGCCTCGATCGCGTGAACAAGGCGGTCCCGGGCGCGCTCATCGCGGTGGTCATCGCGATCTTGGCGAGCTACGCGTTCGACTTCGAAGCCCGCGGCATCGCGGTCCTCGGTGACGTGCCTGGCGGTTTGCCGTCGATCGGCCTCCCGACCGATGTCATGTCGGTCGGCAACGTCGCGATGCTGGTCCCGACCGCGATCTCCCCCGTCGTCGTGATCCTCGCCCAGAGCGCGGCGACGTCGCGTGCATACGCCATGCGCTACGACGACCGTTTCGATGAGAACGTCGATCTCGTCGGTCTCGGGCTCAGCAATGCAGCGGCCGCGATCAGCGGGACATTCGTGGTCAACGGCAGCCCGACCAAGACCGAGATGGTGGACAGCGCGGGTGGACGGACCCAGATCGCGCAACTGACGGCGGCCGCCGTGGTCCTCATGGTGCTGCTCTTCCTGACCGGGCCGCTCGCGTACATGCCCGACGCCGTCCTGTCAGCGGTCGTGTTCCTGATCGGCCTGCGCCTCGTCGATCTGCGCGGCATGGCCGAGATCCTGCGACTTCGGCCCGGCGAGTTCCTGGTTGCTGCGATCACCGCAGTCGTCGTCGTCGCCGTCGGTGTCGAGCAGGGCATCCTGCTCGCCATGTTCCTGTCCGTGATCGAGCACGTCTCGCACAGCTATCGCTCGACCGACACGCTCCTCGTCGAGGGGGGCGACTACCTTCGTCACACGCCGCTCTCCGAAGGCCAGACATTCGCGCCTGGGCTGCTGATCTATCAGTTCGGCGCGAGCCTCTACTACGCGAACGCCTCGCGCTTCACCGAGGAGATCGTCGGCGCGGTCGAACGCGCGGCCGCGCCCATACGATGGGTCGTGATCGACGCGGGCGCGATCGGCGACGTCGACTATTCGGGCGCGGACGCCCTGCGCCAGGTGCACGACGAGCTGGCGCATAAGGGTGTCACGCTCGCCCTGGCCGATGTGAGCGATCCGGTGCGCAAAATGCTTGACGCCTACGGGCTCACAGAGAGGGTCGGCGCGACCAACGTCTATCCGAATGCCCGTGCCGCGATCGCTGCATATGAGCGGGGCGCAGGGAGCGAGGCGGGCGCGGGCGACGGCTGACGATCACGAGGTCGCGATGGCGGTCATCTGGCGGAGATCGGCAGCCGGAACCCGCCCCGCAGCCGTCGTCCCTAAGCCGACGGCACCACCGCGGCGGTCGCCGGCACGACCGTCGCGTCGGCGACCTCCAGAGGCGCCAGCGATCCGAGTGAGTCCGCGACCACGACGGCGTCATCACCGGGTTGCAGGATGAAAGCCGTGTCGGGGTTCACGAACGAGTGCCCGCCCCGGTTCACCGAGAGCAGCGTGGCCCGATGGTCGCGCCGGAGCTTCGCCGCGAGATCGTCGATCGTCATCCCGCAGTAGTCCTCCGGCAGCGAGACACGGTACAGCTCGGACCCTTCGCCGCCGGACACGATGTCGGTCACGATGCCGGAGAGGCCCGGGTACAACGCCGACCGTGCCAGCAGATGCGAGGCGATCTTCGATGTGACGAGGAGCTCGTCGACGTCCGCGCGTCGGAAATGCTGCTCGTTCCTGGGATTGTTGACCTCCGCGACCGTCCGGACCCCGGGCGATGCGTGCTCGATGGCAAGGACCGTAAGGATCGAGTGCATGTCGGCCTCGTCCGACGCATCCCGGGGGAATACGAGCGCCGCTGCGGCGTGCTCGATGCCCGCGCGCGCGAGGTCATCCTCGTTCGTCGAATCGCCGCGCACGAAGTACACGCCGTCGCCGGCTGGGTTCTTGTCGACATCGGCGAGGACCACGACCTTCGTCGCGTACTCGTCGCCGCGAAGTTCGTCGACGAGGTCACGGGCCGTCGTATTCCAGCCGCAGACGATGATGTGGCCTTTGTATCCGGACGCACCCAACCCCTGGCCCTCCTTTAGCAGGAAATCGATGACCATCGCGACGAGGGCGCCGGTGATCATCCCGAGCATCGCGACGCCGAACAGGATCAGGAACCAGCCGATCAGTCGACCCGCAGGCGAGGTGACGTAGCTGGAATCGCCCTGTCCAAGGACCGTCGCGATACCCCAGTTGAACGAGTCGAAGACCGATTCGATCGTCCACGACTTCTCGAACAGGGTGATGAGCACAGCTGCCGCGAGAACGAAGCCGATGATGCCCTGCGCGAGCGACATGAAGAAGCGCTTGTCGAGCTGCCCGGCCATCCGCTTGACGTGCCACGCGACGCGCCGGACGACCGGCGAGTCGATGAACGGACGCGTCCGCGGGACCGACCGCGGCACGTGGGGCCTCCTCATGGCTCCGATCGTGCCACAGCTCACTCGTCCTGCGAGCTGCTCTCGGCGATCTCGATGCCCGCCACGTCGGCGACGGCAGCCGTCAGCGCCGCCCCCGACGCAAGATCTCGGGCGCGGACCTCGACCTCGGCGACGAGCCGATTGCCCTTACGGATCGTCGTCGCCAGGTGCGACACGCTTCCTCCGTTCCGCGTGATGACCGCCACGACACTGGACAACGCCTCGGGCGTCGCGACCAATAGCCGCATGCGGACGATATGTGGATCACGGCCGATGACCCGATCCGCGACGCGTCGCAACGGCCAGAGCGACACGATGACGATCACCGTGATGGAGACCGCGGTGAGCCAGGCCCCGGCACCGGCCGCCATGCCGACGGCCGCCGTCGCCCACAGGCTGGCCGCGGTCGTGAGTCCCCGGATCGTCGCGCCCTCCTTGAGGATCGCGCCGGCCCCAAGGAACCCGATGCCGGTCACGATCTGGGCCGCGATCCGTGCCGGGTCGGCACCCGGCGCCGGGAACGCCGCGATCGATAACACCGTGAAACCGGCCGACCCAAGCGACACCAGGAGATGCGTGCGCATACCGGCCGGGTGGTCGTGGATCTCGCGCTCGAGCCCGATCAGCGCCCCGAGCGTGGCTGCCGCGATCAGCCGGATGGCATAGGCCCAATCGACGCCGAAGTCGATCATCGGCGCAGTCTACGCGCGGGGCTGTGGCCTCAAGAGACCATCTCCGACCATGTCGATGGTCGCTTCGATGATCGACTCGCGGTCGTCACGCGGCAGCATCCCCTCCCCCAGCAGGATGGCTGCGCCGTGAACGGCGACCCACGCCGGCACTTCGGCATGGGCTCGGGGCACGGCGAGCAGTCCGGCACGATCGAGCGCATCGAGCGCATCCGACAGCACCGCATACGGCGACGGATCGTCCGGGACGTACAGGGCGGGCGGGCATCGCCGGAATGCCACTTCGAACAAGCCGGGCTCGTCAAGCGCGAACTCGATGTACGCGCGTCCGGTGGCTCGAAATCGAGCTCTCGCCGAACGAGGAGACGACCCGCGGATCCCTGCCGTCGCGGCGA
>DATNFQ010000050.1:0-6589 GCA_035606295.1 Patescibacteria group bacterium | reverse complement strand
GACAGTGACCTCGGCGCGGGCTTCGAGCAGGCCGACGTCGAAGTCGTCCTCGGCGTCGCCGAGCGCGACCATCGCCCGCGGGTCATGGGCGAGGTTGCGCACCTTCTTCGCATGCGGCTTCGAGCGGATGACGATCGCCTCGCCGTCCCAGGCGAACCACGTCGGCACGAGGTGTGGCGCGCCGTCCGGGCGGATCGAGGACAGCCAGATCACCGGTTCCGTCTCGAGGAACCGTTCGACGCGAAGCGCGGCGGCGGTGCTGTCCATGACGGAAGCATCGGCTGCGCACGCGCCGCTGACCGCCGCCGGGAGTCACCGAACCGGCATGGACATCCGTCAGCGTCCGGCAGCGACCCCCGTCGCCATTCGAATGGTCGCTCAGCGACCCTCGTTCGCGTCGGCTTTGCCCATGAGGCCACCGAGGATGTCATCGAGGCTGCCGGTCCCACTCGCCGAGGCACCGCCGGTGTTCAGACCGCCCATCAGCCCACCGAGCAGACCACCGAGATCGCCGAGTCCGCCACTGCCGAGCGCCCCGTTCAAACCGCCAGCCGGCGTCTTGCCCTCCGGCGTCAGCATGTTGATGAGCTGCGGGAGGAACGCGGCGAGGAGCGGCAGCAGCGCGTTGATGTCGAGGCCCGTGCGGTTCGCGAGGCGCTGGGTCGTCTCCGGTCCGAGAGCCGCCCCCAGCCGCTGTGGATCGACCGGCTGATTCGCTCCGGTCGACACCCACGAGTCGACCTCCTGGTCGAGGCCGCCTGCCCGCAGCTTGTCGACGAGGCCATCGACGCCTCCGGTCTCGTCGATCGCGCCGGCGAGATCGCCCATCGTGGCGCCGACGTCGGCCGCGCCCGCACTGCCGAGGCTCTTGCTCAGGTTGGAAAGTTCGTCCATCGGTCGGCCTCCATGGCGCACGCTCGGGGGTCGCGTCGATGGTACGTGTGAGCGGCGCGGGCCGTCAGGAGCGATCCTCGCTCCTCTCGCCGCCGCGTGACTTCCGCTTGCCTTGGCCCGGCTTCTCCGGTGCGAGCTGCCACTGCCACGTCTTGAGCCGACGGAGCAGCCGTCGCCCCGTCAGATCGAGATGGATCGGCGTCACGGCGATCCGCTTGTTCACGACCGCATGGAAGTCGGTGCCCGGGACCGCCAGGCCGGACGGTGGCGGACCGCCGATCCAGAAGTAGGGGATCCCGCGTGGATCGAGCCGCTCGACGAGCTCATCGGAGTAGACCCGCCGGCCGAGGCGGGTGACCTCGAAGCCCTCGCATCCCTCGATCGGCACGGCGGGGACGTTGACGTTGATGAGCTCGCCGCGCGACAGCCCCTCGCGCAGGATGTTCCGGGCGACGACCGTGGCCGCGTACCCCGCGAGCGTGAAATCGGGGTGCTCGTAGTACTCCTGCGAGATCGCGAAGGCCGGGCACGAGTTGATCACCGCCTCCATGGCCGCGCTGACGGTGCCCGAATAGGTGATGTCGTCGCCCAGGTTCGCGCCGTAGTTGATGCCCGACGCGACGAGGTCGAACCCGTGGCCGAAGTAGCCGAGGAAGGCGAGGCTGACGGCGTCGGTCGGCGAGCCATCGACCGAGTAGGCGAGCGAGCCGTCCTCGAGCGTCCGCTCGCGGACACGCAGCGGGCGCATCAGCGTCTTCTGATGGCCGACCGCGCTCTGGTTCGTATCCGGCGCGACGACCGTCACGTCACCCATCTCCTCGAGCGCCTGCTTGAGGGCGAGGAGTCCGCGCGATTCGACGCCGTCGTCGTTGGTCACGAGGATCCGCGGCCGGCTGGTCCATTCCGGCACCGGGCGGCTCGGGGTGCGTAGGGCGCGCGGGCCGCCACGCCCGGCGCCACCCGCCAGCGGTTCGCCGCGCTCCTTGTCGAGGTCCCGCCGCTCACTGCGGGCGCGCTCGCGGGTCATGTCCGGCGTATCCGCACGCCGCGTCCGCGGTCGTTCGGTCTCGGCTCGTTCGGCGTCGACCTCGCGGGGTGTCGATGCGGCGTCGGGTCGCTTCGGGTCGTCGCTCATGGTTCGGGGACGTCGACGGCCTGGCACGGGGTCGGTTCACGTGGCACGACGACCGCCCGTCCCTCGCGCTCGCTGACCCGCTTGGCGGCGCGCCCGGCGACGCTGCGGTCTCCCGCGGTCCGATGCAGGAAGTGGAAGAAGAACGCCGACACGACCGCAGCGATGGGGATCCCGAAGATCGCGCCGGGGATACCGGCGATCTTGGAGCCGATGAGGACCGATCCGAGGACCACGATCGGGTGGATACCGACGGCGCCCTGCATGATCCGCGGCTGCAGGACGTTCATGACCAGTAGCCACCCGACGCCCATGATCGCGATCGTCGGCAGGAGAGCATCGGGCTTCGTGAACAGCGCGACGAGGACCGGTGGCGCCCAGGCGATGAACGGGCCGAAGAACGGGATCGCCATCAGCAGCCCGGCCGCGATCGTCGACAGGGCGGTGAGGCTGAGGCCGAGGGCGATATGTGCGAACAGCGCGACCGCGAAGTAGACGATTCCCATCAGCGCCTGGCCGCGCAGGAAGCCGCCGAACGAGCGGGCTGTCGCGGTCTGCAGGAGACGCGCCTCTTCCGCGTACGACGGCGGTACCAGTCGGAAGAGGAAGGCCATGATCTGGTCGCGATCGATGACCATGTAGATCGACAGGATGAAGACGATGAGCATCGTCCCGACCGCGCCGACGCTGGCGACGGCGATCGATTGGAGCGGGGCGATCAGCTGGCCGGCGATCTTGTCGAGGTTGTCGAGGACCGCCAGGGCCTGGGTCGCCAGGTCGACCTGCGTGAGCCCGATCGAATCGAGCCAGGCCTGCATCGGCGCGACGATCTCGGGCATGTTCGCGCGGATGTTCGGCAGTGAGGCGACGAACTGGCTGATCGAGCTCGACAGTGCCTGGGCGACGGTCAGGATGATGAAGACGAGTGCGCCGACGATCGCGGTGTAGACCAGGACCGTCGCCACCTCGCGCGGCAGGCGCGGGATCGCGGCGACGATGCGGGTGACGATCGGGCTGATGATGAAGGCGAGCAGCCACGCCAGGAAGAACGTGAGCAGCGTGTCGCCGAAGTAGAAGATCCCGTCGGCGGTGAGGCTGATCGCCAGGAAGGTGAGGACGATCGCCGCGAGGACGAGGATGGCGCTGACGAGTCGGCGGTCGCGGCCTCCCGGCGGGAATGCCTCGAGCATGACGATCTAGCGCAGCCCCATCTTCTGGCGCACTTCGTCCATCGTGGCCTGAGCGATCGGGCGGATGCGCTCGGCGCCGTCGGTCAGGATCCGGTCGATCCGAGCGGGATCGGCCATCAGCTCCGCGTAGCGTTCGCGGGCCTCGGCGTAGTGCTCGATGATCCGGTCCGCGAGCAGCCGTTTCGTGTCGACGCAGCCGGTGCGTGCGGTGCGCTCGCCGTCCCAGATGTCCTCGTAGTCCTCGCCGAACGAGCGGTGGAGCTGGCAGACGTTGCAGACCTCCGGTCGCCCGGGGTCGGTCCGGAGGATGCGCTTGGTGTCCGTGACCATCGACATGACCTGCTTCCGGATCACATCCTCCGCCGCGAAGATGTCGATGGTGTTGCCAAGTGACTTGCTCATCTTCCGGACGCCATCCGTCCCGAGCACGATCGGCGCCTCGGTGTGGACCGCCTGCGGCTCCGGGAATGTCTCGCCGTACCGGCTGTTGAAGGCACGGACGATCTCGCGCGATAGCTCGAGGTGGGCGGCCTGGTCCTTGCCGACCGGCACGAGCGACGCCTTGTAGATGACGATGTCGGCGGCCTGCAGGACCGGGTACGTCAGCAGGCCGTGGTTGATGTCATCGGGCTGGTTCTGCTTCTTTTCCTTGTAGGTCGGCGTGCGCTCCAGCCAGCTGACCGGGGTCACGGTCGTCAGTAGCCACGCGAGCTCGGTGACCTCGGGTCGGTGACTCTGGACGAAGAGCGTGCAGCGCTCGGGATCGAGGCCGAGCGCCAGCAGGCCGGCAGCCATCTCGTGGGTCTGGCGACGGAGCCGGTCGGCGTCGTGGAGGCTCGTCAGGGCGTGGTAGTCGACGATGCAGTAGATCGCCTCGTATTCCCACTGCAGCTTGACGTAGTTCCGGATCGCCCCGAGATCGTTGCCGATATGCGGCACGCCCGATGGCTGGATCCCCGAGAAGATGCGCGGCCTCGGCGCAGGCGTGGCGGCGGGAGACGGGGCAGGGAGGATCTCGGTCGCCATCGCCGCGGAGTGTACTGGACGGTCCTTGGCGCCCGATCCTCTCAGGCGTGTCGGTGGGCCGCCACCGTACCGGTGCGTCGCCGCCATCACGGCGCGGGCTACCATTCGACCGATGCCCGTCTCCCGTCACGAGCCCCATCGATGAGCCGTCCTCCGCTGCGCGTCGCGGTCCTCGGCGCGGGCACAGTCGGTGGTGCCGTCCTCGATGGATTGCTACATCACGCCGACCGGCTCGTCACGGCCGATGGGCCGGCCCTTACGGTCGTCGCGGTCGCTGTGCGCGACGTTGCGAAGAGCCGGAGCGACGGCCTGACGGCCGACCTCTTGACCGACGCTCCGGCGCACCTCATCGCCGATCCCGAGACGGACGTCATCGTCGAGCTGATGGGCGGTATCGAGCCTGCCCGGACGCTCATCGGCGCGGCACTCGGTGCGGGCAAGGCCGTCGTCACGGCGAACAAATCGGTCATCGCCCATCACGGCCCCGAGCTCGAAGCCGAGGCGCGTCGGACCGGCGCGGCGTTCCGATTCGAGGCAGCGGTCGCGGGCGGCCTGCCGATCCTCGCGCCGCTCGCCGCCGACCTTGCCGGGAACGAGATCATCCGGATCCGCGGCATCGTCAACGGCACGACGAATTTCATCCTGAGCGCGATGGCCGAGGACGGTCAGCCCTACGACGACGTCCTTCGCGAGGCCCAGGAGCAGGGCTACGCCGAGGCCGACCCATCGGGCGACGTCGAGGGTGATGACGCCGCGAACAAGCTCGTCATCCTCGGGCGGCTCGCCTTTGGGCGCTGGCTGGATCCCGCGAGCGTCCGACGTCGGCCACCGACCGTCCGGGGCATGGGCAGCCCGGGCATCACCGGCGTCACCGACCAGGAGATGGAGGGAGCGGCGGCGCTCGGCTACACGATCAAGTTGCTCGCGACCGCCAGCCGGCGCGGCGCCGACATCGAAGCCGCGGTGATCCCGACCGCGGTCCCGTCCGACAGTCCGTTCGGCTGGACGGACGGCGTGACCAACCGGATCGAGATCGAGGCCGAACCGCTCGGCACGATCCGGATCGCCGGTCCCGGCGCGGGCGGCGCCGCGACGAGCAGCGCCGTGCTCGGCGATCTCGTCGCCGTTGCGCGAGGGGTCGGATCGACGTGGGCCGGTCTGCCGGCTGCCACCGGGGGCGCGGTCGCGGCGGTCGATCCGCTCGACGGTCCGCGGCGCTGGTTCGCGTTCCTGCCGACGCTGCCACAGATCGACGGCGCGTTGCCCTCGGCGCTGGATCGAGCCGCGTCGGTCGAATTCGAGGACGGCACCGCGATCCGGACCGAGGTGACGAGCCTGGACGACGCCCGGGCGGCGTTCGATGCGATCCTGCCGGCCGACGTCGACGTGACGCTCTACCCCGTCGATGACTGACGCGATCTCGTCGTCGGCGACCGGTGGGGCACGACCGCGCCTTATGGACCGCTACGAGCGGTACCTGCCGATCACGGATGCGACGCCCCGGCTGAGCCTCGGCGAAGGTGGCACGCCGCTGGTCCGCGCCGAGCGACTCGGCAGCGCCATCGGCGCCCCGAACCTTTACCTCAAAGTCGAAGGTCAGAACCCGACCGGTTCCTTCAAGGACCGCGGCATGGTCGTGGCCGTCGCCAAGGCGATCGAAGCCGGGGCGCACGCGATCGTCTGTGCATCGACCGGGAACACCTCCGCGTCCGCGGCGGCCTACGGTGCCCATGCCGGCCTGGATGTGATCGTCGTTCTGCCCCGCGGCCAGACGGCGCTCGGCAAGCTGCTTCAGGCACTGGCAGCAGGCGCCCGCGTCGTTGCGGTCGATGGCAACTTCGACGATGCCCTCCGGATCGTCCGCGCATTGGCGGAGCAGGACGACCATCCCGTCACGCTCGTGAACTCGGTCAACCCATTCCGCCTCGATGGACAGAAGACCGCCGCCTTCGAGGTCTGCGACGAGCTCGGCCGGGCGCCGGACATCCTGGCGATCCCGGTCGGCAACGCGGGCAACATCAGCGCGTACTGGGCAGGTTTCCGCGACTACGCCGACGCGAGCATCGTCGCTTCACGGCCGGTGATGTGGGGCTTCCAGGCGGCCGGTGCCGCCCCGCTCGTCTACGGCCGGCCCGTGGATCGCCCCGAGACCGTCGCGACGGCGATCCGGATCGGAGCGCCGGCCTCGTGGGACAAGGCGATCGCCGCGCGAGATGAGAGCGGCGGCCGGATCGAGGCGGTGAGCGACGACGAGATCCTCGCCGCGTATCGGGATCTGGCCAGGCTCGAAGGCGTGTTCTGCGAACCGGCGTCCGCCGCCTGTGTGGCCGGCGTGCTGAAGCACCCG
>DATNFQ010000049.1:0-3511 GCA_035606295.1 Patescibacteria group bacterium | reverse complement strand
TGACGACGAGGTAGTCGCCGCCGCCATCGGCCGGCCCAAGGTCGGCCCAGCCTCGGCTCAGGATCACGCGACGACCATGAGCACGGCACGCCTCGAGCACGACCTGGCCGAGGTCGGTCGATGCGCGCATCGCCATGCTCCCGAAGCCGACATACACGGGTGGCTCGCCAGCGTCGAGGAACGCGGCCAGTTCGGCCGGTAGCGGGCGGTCGTCGGGCAGGATCCACGCGCCCGTCTGGACGACGTCGAGATCCGTCAGGTCCTTCCATGGCGCCAGGAATGGATCCGCGGCCAACCACGGTTGACTCGTGAGGACGTGGTCACGGACGTCGTCGAGCGGAGGCAGGCCGAGCTTCGCGCGCCCCTGGTTCAGGGGCTCGAGGTACAACGCATTCACCCGCTCCGCGTCCTGTCGCCATAGCACCCGGTTGTCAGTCTCGTCCTCCGGCGACTGCTTGCCGGGGCGGGCGGCTGGTGCGAAATGCCTCGATGGCAGCCCGAAGATGTGGAACGTCGCGAGTACGTAGCCGATGCCGAGCTTCTCGGCGACCGATCGCGCCCCCGCCGGCATGAGGCCCGTCGCCAGGATCACGTCGCATCCTTCGGCTGCCGTGGCCAACGTCTCGAACCGCGCGGCGACGAGCTCCGCCGCCAACCGGAACGCCGCATCCGGAGTGGGTGCCTTCAGCCCTGCGGCGATCGACCGCGTCGAAGGACCGAGCGGCGTGACCGCCACCCCGACTCGGCCGAAGAGCGCCCCGAACTCCTCGTCGGGTGGCGCGCAGACCCGGACTTCCGCCCCGAGTTCTCGCAGCCGCAGGGCGAGGGCGGCGAGAGGCTCCATGTCTCCTCTCGAGCCCCACGCGGTGAGCAGGACACGCATGGCGCCGTAGCCACGGCTGATGACCTCGCCCCTGTCCGCGGGTGACGTCACAGGTGGAGCAGGATCCGCGCGATCGTGAAGTAGATGATCAACCCGGTGCCGTCGACCAGGGTCGTGATCAGCGGTGCCGACACGACCGCCGGATCGATCCGCAGCCGGCGAAGCGCCAGTGGCAGGACGGCGGCGACCGTGGCCGCCCAGAGACAGATCGCCAGGATCGTGATGGCGACGACGAGCCCGACATCGATACCGACCCCGAGCAACTGTGCGCGGCCGAACGCGACCACCGCCATGACCGCCCCGAGCAGCAGGCCGACGCGCAACTCCTTGAGCGCGATCCAGGCGACGTCACGGAGCGACAGCTCGTCGAGAGCCATCGCGCGGACGATCAGCGTCACAGTCTGGCTGCCGACGTTGCCGCCGGTACCGATGAGCAGCGGGATGAAGAAGCTGAGTGCCACGACCGCCGACAGCTCGTCCGAGAAGTCGCGCAGCACCGTGCCGGTGTATGCCTCGGCGACGAACAGCAGCAGCAGCCACCCGATCCGCTTGCGGAACAGGAGCGGCACGCTCGCGAGACGGTATGGGAGAGCAAGCGGCTCGGAACCACCCAGCCGCTCGATGTCCTCGGTCGCCTCCTGCTGGAGAACGTCGGCCACGTCGTCCTCGGTGATGATGCCGAGCAGACGGTCCACGTCGTCGACCACCGGGATCGCCAGGAGGTTCCGGTCGGTCAGCAGGCGCGCCGCGGTCTCGCGATCGGTCGTCGCGTGGACACGGACGGTCGTCGGCGCCATCAGATCGATGACCGGGGTGTCCGCCGCGCTCAGCATCAATCGGTAGAGCGACAGCACCCCGAGCAGGTGGCGCTCAGCGTCGATCACGTAGACGTAGCTCACCGTCTCCGCCGTGTCGATCAGGCGGCGGATGGCCGCGATCGCCTCGGACGCTTTCGTCTCGGGGGTCACTGCCACGAACTCAGGGGTCATCAGCCCGCCGGCGGAATCGGTCGGGTAGTCGGCCAGGGAGCGGAGCTCGTCGGCATCCTCAGGCTTCATGCGGACGAGGATCTGGCTGGCGTCCTCGTCCGAAAGGTTCTCGATGACGTCGGCCGCGTCGTCCGGATCCATGCCGCCGAGCACTTCGGCAGCCTCGTTGCGGCTCAGCGTCCGCAGGAGGTTCGCGGCCGTCGAGGGGTCGAGCTCCTCGAAGACCTCGGGGATCTCCTCGTCCGGCAACCATTGCAGCAGCACGGCGACTTCGCCGGGTTCGAGCTGCGGGATCAGGTCCGCCCATTCCGCGGGCCCGACGCGCTCGGCGAGACCGCGGATGCCGTCACGTTCTCGCTCGCGGATGAGCTCGAGCAGCTCGTCGCGCAGTCGATCAGGAGCCGTGCTTGCCATATGGATCGTCCTCTTCGGGGCCGCGGTCCGTGGCGCACCGAAGAGGGTCGACCTCGCGACGCGATGACCGCCTCCCGGATCGCAATCGTACGCCCGTCGGCCGTCCCCGGTCCGAGCGCCGTTTGACGCGCGATCCCATCGCCTCTATAATTAGCGTCTCGATGTTATAGAACAGCCAAGGGATGACCATGACTGCTGCTCACGCCCACCTGCGAGGTGTCGATGTGCTCGACGAGCGCGACGACCTCGACGAGACCTTGACCCTGACCCGTTCGCTGTCGGACGCGGACCGCGCTCGCTTCGAGCGGTACATCGCCGAGATCTTCGAGGCGGCGGGGCTCGATCTCGATACGCCGGGCACGACCGCGACGCCCCATCGCTTCCTCAAGGCGCTCTTCGATGCCACCGAGGGCTACGAGGGCGATCCCAAGCTCCTGACGGCGTTCCCGACCGAGTGTCATGGCGGCACGAGCTGCGAACTCGCACAGATCGTCGAGGGACCGATCCCGTTCTACTCGCTCTGCGAGCACCACGCGATGCCGTTCTACGGTCGCGCGTACGTCGCCTACGTCGCGCACGACCAGATCATCGGGATCAGCAAGCTGACACGGCTCGTGCGCGTCCTGACGCGTCGCTTCGGCGTGCAGGAGCGGATGACCCACCAGATCGCCGACGAATTGATGCGCTTGATGAACGCGCACGGCGTCGCCGTCTATCTGGAGGCACATCATCTGTGCACGCAGATGCGCGGCGTTCGCGAGGACAGCGCGATGACGCGGACGACCGCGTATCGCGGAACGTACGAGACCGACCCTGCGTTGCGTAGCGAGTTCTTCGATATCAGCGGCGTCCGCCGCGGTGATCGATGACCGCGACCACGCTCATGCCGGAGAGCGCCATGACCGATCGGCGGATCCCACTCGACGTCCTGGCGGAGATGACACCGACCGCCACCGACGGCGACGTTCGCGGTCTCGGTATGCCGGCGGAACTCGAGGGCCGATACGGGGGCGCGCTGAATATCCGGTTGCGGACCGACCGACCGACCGTCATCGCCAACTTCGTGAGCACGATCGATGGGATCGTCGCGTTGGGCGGCGGCGAGCTCTCGGGTGGCGGACTCATCAGCGGCTTCCACGAGCCGGACCGATTCGTGATGGGGCTCCTGCGAGCGCTGGCTGACCTCGTCGTCGTCGGCGCCGGCACGCTCCGTGGCTCGACCGAG
>DATNFQ010000048.1:0-2162 GCA_035606295.1 Patescibacteria group bacterium | reverse complement strand
TCGATCGAGGACTTCGACCCGGCGACCGATTCGATCGACGCGATCGAGGTCGCTACCGAGCGCGTCGCGGCCGCGAGTGATGCGGCGCGAGAGCACGGGCTCGTCCTGACGGCGCGCGCCGAGAACCACCTCCATGGCGTCGATGACCTCGAGGACACCATCGAACGGCTGATCGCCTATCGAGCGGCCGGCGCCGAGTGCGTCTATGCGCCCGGGCTCGTCGATCGCCATCAGATCGAGCGCCTCGTCCAGGCGGTCGAGGCGCCGGTGAACGTGCTCGCCATGCGGGCCGGCCCATCCGTTGCGCAGCTCGCGGCGCTCGGGGTACGCCGGGTCTCGACCGGTGGTGCTCTCGCGAGGGTCGCCTACGGCGCGCTGCTCGCCGCGGCACGCGAACTGCACGACTCGGGAACGTACGAGTACCTCGATGCGGCGATACCTGGGGCCGAACTCGAGGCAGCACTTGCCGCGGGCAGACACGAACGGACGTAGCTGCGTCGCGCGCCGATCGTAGAGCACGTACCGGCGCGTCGATCGCTGACAGCTGCCCTATGCCGTGGCGCCTCGACGATCGGCCGACATCGACCTCCGAACGAGTCGCCCGATCGATATCGCCGCGATCCCCATCGCGCTTCCCCAGGCGACCCATGCGACGGCCGGTGTCGCCGCCTCCTTGACCGCGATCCCGGCAAACGCCCACACGAGGACTGCGCCGTATGCGGTGTCGGCGTTGCGGATCATGAAGCGACCTGCGGTCACAGCGACGGTCGCGAGCACGATCGATGCCAGCCAGTCTCCGGGGAGCAGCACCGGCTCGAAGCCCACTGCATCTAGCGTCTGGGCGACGTTCGCCACCGCGGCGACGGTGATCCAGCCGAGATAGATCGAAAACGGGATCTGCACGGCCCACCGAGCGACGCGGTCTAGGTCGTGGAACTCGCGGATGCGGCCGTAGATGGCCACGAGCGTGGCGAGCAGCGCAAGCATGATCACCACCGACGCCGCGAACCAGCCGTAGTGGAAGCAGAGGATCCAAGCGATGTTCAGGAGCCCCGTGACAGCGGGCAGCCAGCCGAGCCGGCGCGCGACAGGATCATCGCCCCGGATCGCCTGGTACACGGTGAAGGCGCCAAGCCCGAGGTAGATCACGCCCCACACGCCGAACACGTACCCGGCCGGGACGACGTAGACCTCGTATCGATCGCTGATCTCGCCGGTCTGTTGGCCGTTGATCGGTAGCGCGTTGGCGGCGCCGTTCACCGCGAGAGTCATGAGGTAGCTCACAACGGTGACGATGCGTCGCACAGCGTCGTCGTTCGACATCGCCGGGCGGGTGACGGAGAGGGCAGTCATGACATCGATGGTGGGGTGTCGGCGGGCTGACGTCGAGTACAGCCGGATGCGCGGAGCGTCTGAACTTCGTTGCGACGCGATTGACATCAGCCGAGCCGAGGTCCGACCGTGGGTGCGCATGAAGCTAACGACCATCACGCAGGTATCCGTCGACGGAGTGATGCAGGCGCCTGGCGTCAACCTGGCCGAGGGCGACAGCAGCATGGTCGAGCGCCGCGGCTGGGCGCACTTCGACGACGAAGCCGGCTCGGTCATGAACGAGGTCTTCCAGAATGCCGGCGCGTTCCTCTTCGGCCGGCGGACCTACGATCATTTCGCGAGCACCTGGGGAGCGTGGGACGATCCAGGAGACAGCCCGATCTGGACCGCGTTGCACACGCTACCCAAGTACGTCGTGTCGACCTCTCTCACGGACCCGCGATGGGCGGGCACGACCGTGATCTCCGGGGATGTGGCACGGGCGATCATCGATCTCAAGGCCAAGCCGGGCCGCGAGCTCCAGGTGCACGGCAGCGGCGCCCTCTTCCGGTGGCTGCGCGATCACGACCTCGTCGACGAGATGACCCTTTTCACGTTCCCAGTGGTCGTCGGCCGTGGCGCGCGGCTCTTCGCCGCGACGGGCCCGGACGCGGCGCTCGAGCTCGTCCGGTCGCGCTCCACGTCCAGCGGGGTGACGATCCAGTCCTACGAGATCGTCCGGCCGGCCGGTTGACACCCAGCGCGGCCTTGGCGACGGTATCTCAATGTCCGGCGCTGACCGCTACCCGCTCCTCCTGTCGCCGCTCGAGATCCGCGGGCGCCAGCTGCGG
>DATNFQ010000047.1:0-6672 GCA_035606295.1 Patescibacteria group bacterium | reverse complement strand
GCCCGCGGTCCGGATCGATCCGATCGGCGAGATCGCGCTCGGTGGGAGCGGCTCGTCGGAAGCGAGCGCCGCGTCCACCAGCACACGGAGGTTCGGTTTCGTGGCCAGGATCTCGAGGGCGCCGGACGTGTAGTCGGGCGCGACGACGATCTCGAGGAAGATCGATGTCAGCGCTTCCGCCATCTCACTATCGACCTCTCGCGTCAGGGCAACGACGCCGCCGAACGCGCTGACCGGGTCGGCCTCCAGGGCCGCCGACCACGCCTCGAAGAGGGTGGAGCGCTCGGCCGCGCCACATGGGTTGGTGTGCTTGACGATGACGACGCCAGGTCCGCGCAAGGCCCGAGCGAGGGCCGACGCCGCGGCAGCGTCCAGCACGTTGTTGTACGAGAGCGGCTTGCCCTGGAGCGGGACGCGCTCGACGCCGAACAGCCCATCCTCGATGGTCGAGCCCGGGCGCCGATAGCGCGCCGCCGGTTGGTGCGGGTTCTCGCCGTAGCGGAGCGTCTCGACCTTCTCGAGCGCGATCGACAGGGTCGCAGGGTACGGATCCTCGGGCCGGTCGAGAAGACCGGCGGCTGCCATCCGACCGGGCAGCTCCGCTGCGATCCGCGAGTCGTAGGCTGCCGTGTGCGCGAATGCGTCGAGGGCGAGCGCACGCCGGAGCCGGTCGTCGAGCCCGGTCGACGTATCGAGCGCCGCGAGGACGTCGGCATAGCGAGCCGGCGAGGTCACGATCGCGACGTTGGCGTGGTTCTTTGCAGCGGCCCGAACCATCGACGGCCCACCGATGTCGATCTCCTCGATGAGCTCGTCGACAGTGATACCCGGCCGCTCGAGGGCGGCCGCGAAGGGATAGAGGTTGACGACCACCAATCCGAATGGGGCGATACCTGCCACGATCAGCTGCTGGCGATGATCCTCGAGACGCAGGTCCGCGAGCAGGCCGGCGTGGACCCGCGGATGGAGCGTCTTGACCCGGCCGTCGAGCATCTCCGGGCTGCCGGTCACGGACGCGACGTCGGTCACTGGTAGCCCGGCGTCGCGCAGCGTCCGGGCCGTGCCGCCGGTCGAGACGAGCTCGAACCCGCGGGCCACGAGGCCGGTGCCGAGTTCGACGAGGTCGGTCTTGTCCGATACCGACAGCAGTGCGCGCCGCGGTTTGGGGACCGTGGCGTCTGCGACGCCGAGATCGGTCGTCACGAGGCCCGTCAGCTCATCGACGCTGATCGCGCCGGCCGCGACCAGCGCCACGACCCGTGGCAGCAGCCGGTGCTCGACGGCCTGGATCCGCTCCCGGAGGCGCTCGTCATCGTCGTCAGGGAGGACGGGTACAGCTTCCTGTGCCAAGATCGGCCCGCCATCGAGCGTGGCATCGACGAGGTGGGCGGTCACGCCCGTCACGGCGACACCAGCTGCCAGCGCGTCGCGGATCGCGTAGGCCCCTGGGAACGCTGGCAGCAGGGATGGATGGACGTTGAGGATCCGCTTCTGGAACGTCCTGACGACGCGTGGCCCGACGACCCGCATGTAACCGGCCAGCACGACGACATCGGGGTGGGCACCGGCGAGCACCTCGGCAACCGCGGCGTCCTCGCCACCCGGAACGAGCGCCGTATCGATCCCCTCCTCCGCGGCCCAGTCGAGCGCGGGGCACGGCCGGTCGGCGAATACCAGCACGATGTCGCCACCGATCTCGCCGCGCCGCGCCGCCTCGTGGAGCGCGCGCAGGTTGGACCCTGCTCCCGACACGCCGACGGCCAGGCGCGCCGGTCCGGGCCGGGCCTCCCCGGTCATGCGACCGACTCCAGCGGTCCCTCGGCGTAGCGCTCGCCGCCGAGCCGCTCGGCCTCGACGACCTCGCCGACCACCGCCGCCGGAACGTCCAGCCCATCGAGGGTCTTGAGGGTCGTCGCGATCGCCTTTGGCGGGACGACCAGGACCATGCCGAGACCACCATTGAACGTTGCCCGCAGCTCGGCGTCGTCGAGCCCGCCGAGCGCCCCGAAGAGCCGCTGCACCGACGGCATCGACCAGCGCTCGGGGTCCAGCCTCGCTCCGAGCGGTTCCGGGAGGGCACGCGGGACATTGCCGGGGACCCCGCCACCCGTGATGTGTGCCGCACCGCGGATGTCGTGACCCTCGTCCGAGAGGGCCGCGCGGACGGCGAGCACCGCCCTGGCGTAGATGCGCGTGGGGGTCAGCAGCACCTCGCCGAGGGTCGCCATCGTCTCCTGTGGCGCGTCGCCCACTGCCGCGTCGGTCGCCTCGTCCCCGAGGGTCCGCCGCAACCGCGCCTGGTACGGCTCCGCGAGATCGAGATCCCACTGCGCGACCAACGAGCGGACGAGCGAGAACCCGTTGGCATGAAGCCCGCTCGCAGCCAGTCCGACGATCACGTCGCCGGCACGCGCGGCGGATCCGTCGATCACGCGCGACCGTTCGACCACGCCGATGCAGCATCCCGCGAGATCGAACGCGTCGGCGTCCATCAGCCCTGGGTGCTCGGCGGTCTCGCCGCCCACGAGCGCGGCTCCGGCCTCGCGACAGCCCGCGGCGACGCTGCCGACGAGCTCGGCGACGCCGACGGGGTCGAGACGCCCGACGGCGACGTAATCGAGGAAGGCGAGTGGCTCGGCGCCAGTGCACACGACGTCGTCGGCGCACATCGCGACAAGGTCGATCCCGATCGTGTCGAATCGGCCGACCGACGCGGCGATCGCCGTCTTCGTACCGACGCCGTCGGTCGAGGCGATGAGGAGCGGCTCACGGTATCCGGCCGGGATCGAGAACGCGCCGCCGAACCCGCCCAGACCGCCGACCACCTCGGGTCGCCGAGTCGAGTCGACATGCCCGCGCATGAGCTCGACCGCGCGATCGCCGGCATCGACGTCGACGCCGGCGTGGCGATACGCCGAGCGCCGCCGCGCGCCGCCGGCGTGATCAGTCACGGGCCGTCGTCAACGCCTCTTCGAGGATGAACTTGCGCCCCTCCACGTCGTACGGGACGGGCTCCGGATAGTTGCCGTCGAAACACGCGAAGCAGAACCGCTCGTAGGGCAGGTCCAGCGCCGCGAGGACGCCACGGATCGACAGGTAGCCCAGCGAATCGGCCCCGATGAACTCCTTGGTCTCGTCGATCGAGTGGGTGGCCGCGATCAGCTCGGTCTCGAGCGACGTGTCGATGCCGTAGAAGCACGGGTGGTAGATCGGCGGCGCGCTGATGCGCACGTGGACCTCGCTTGCCCCGGCGCGCCGTAGCAGGTCGACGATGCGCTTCGTGGTCGTGCCGCGGACGATCGAATCGTCGACCACGATCAGGCGCTTCCCGGCGACGACCTCGCGCATCGGGTTGAGCTTGATCGTGACCCCGCGGTGGCGCATCCCCTGCGAGGGCTGGATGAACGTCCGCCCGGCATAGCGGTTGCGGTACATCCCCTCCCTGTACGGCAACCCGCTCGCCTCGGCGTATCCGGCGGCTGCTGGAGCGCCCGTGTCCGGGACCGGGATCACGAGGTCGGCGTCGACGGGATGCTCGACGGCGAGCTGCTCGCCCATCCGCCGGCGCGCCTCGTACAGGTTGCGACCCTCCATGTACGAGTCCGGTCGCGCGAAGTAGATGAGCTCGAAGACACACAGGGCGGGATCCGCCTCGGCGTAGCGGATCGACCGTGGCGCCTGACCCTGCTCGAGCACGACGATCTCCCCGGGCTCGACGTCGCGCACGTACTCAGCACCGACGATGTCAAGCGCCGCAGTCTCCGACGAGAGACACCAGCCGGTCGCGTCCTCGCTCCAGAGGCCGCCGTCGTTCGGGCCGCCCGGCTTTCGCGCGTTCGGGGGGAGCTTGCCGAGGACGAGCGGTCGGAACCCGTGCGGGTCGCGAACGCCGATGACGCGCTTGTCGTCGAGGACCACGAGCGCGAAGGCGCCCCGGACACGCGGCAGGACTCGCTGCAACGCCTCCACGGTGTCCGCGGCGGGTTCGTCGGCCAGGAGCGCGGTCAGGAGCTCCGTGTCCGTCGATGCGGGCAGCCGCGCTCGCCCGCCTGCCAGTTGGCCGAGCAGCTCGCGCGTATTGACGAGGTTCCCGTTGTGCCCGATCGCGATCGCCCGGCGCGGCCCCTGGCGATAGGTCGGCTGTGCGTTCTCCCACACCGTCGAACCAGTCGTCGAGTAACGGCAGTGTGCGATGGCAAGGTTCCCGCGGAGACTCGGCAGGCGCCGCTCGTCGAGCACCGAGCCGATCATCCCGAGGTCCTTGTAGAGCATCAGCTGCTCGCCGTCGCTCACGGCGATCCCGGCGGACTCCTGACCGCGGTGCTGCAGTGCGAACAGACCGAGCGTCGCGATCGCGGCGGCTTCGGTCGGCTCGCCGCCGGGGAGGACTGCCCCGAAAACACCACACATCTCAGTTCCCCCAGCCGAGTGCGCGGGTCAGCCCGTGATCCCAGGCATGCCGGAGCGCGGTGAGAGGTACGTCGAGGACGTCGGCGATCGTGCTGCCGCGCTCCTCCGAGGCGCCGGTGGAGCTCGTCCCGACGAGCTGGATCTGGAGCCGGTCGCCGCCGACGCTCCCGAGGGTCTCGACAGGCAGTCCATGCTGACGGGCCAGCAACGCGAGCGCTGGCGCGTGCCGCTGCGTCGTCGTGACGACGATCCGCGATGGGCTCTCGCCGAAGAGTTCGACCGCCGGCGACATCGAGGTGGGCACGCGAACGGCGGCACCACGCCCGCCCCACATCGCTGCCTCGGCGAGCGCGACCGCGAGCCCACCGCCGGACACGTCCTGGGCACTTTCCACGAGACCGCGGTCGATCGCGTCGCGGGCGAACCCCTGCACGGCAGCCTCGCGGACGAGATCCAGGGAGGGCATGCCGTCCTCGACGGTCGTCCCCGCAAGCGCCGCGTAGGACGAGCCGATGAGCCCGGAGGTCGCCTCGCCGACGAGGAGGATCGCGTCGCCGTCCGTGACGAACGCCGGGCCGACCAGCGCGGCGACGTCGTCGATGAGGCCGACGACCCCGATCTCCGGCGTCGGGGCGATCGAGCCGGCGGGCGACTCGTTGTACAGCGAGACGTTGCCGCCCGTGACGGGCAGGCCGAGGGCGCGGCACGCATCGGCGAGACCGCGGACACCCTCGGTCAGCTGCCAGAACGCCTCGGGACGGGTGGGGTCGCCGTAGTTGAGGCAGTTCGTGACACCGAGCGGCCGCGCGCCGGTGATGCTGACGTTACGGGTCGCCTCGGCGACGCTCATCGCCGCGCCGAGATGCGGATCCAGCACACCGACCGCCTGGTTGCCGTCCGTCGCCGCGACGAGAGCGCGCGACGTTCCTTTGATCCGCATCACGGCTGCCCCATGTCCCGGGCCGACGACCGTGTCCGTCCCGACCGTCGAGTCATAGCGCTCGAACACGGAGCGGCGGGAGGCGAGGTTCGGCGAACCGAGGAGGGCCAGGAGCACGGCACCGGGATCCATCCCGCGCTCGGGTAGTCGGTCGCTCGCTCCTGTCGGGGCACCCGGCGCCGGGGCCGCTCGCCGATGCTCAGGGGCCCGTGCGACGCGCTGGTGAACGATCGCGTCGCTGGTCAATGCCGCTGCCGGGATCCGGGCGAGCTCCGCGCCACCGCTCGTGACCGTGATGTCGCCATCGTCCGTGACGCGTCCGATGACCGCGACCGGCAGACCCCATCGCTCGGCGACTTCGCGGACGTCCGGCCACCGGTCCGGCCGGACGATCGCGCACATGCGCTCCTGCGACTCCGAGATCATGACCTCGAACGGCGCCATGCCGGGCTCGCGCAGCGGGATCGCGTCGAGGTCGACGGTGATCCCGGTCCCGGCCCTATCGGCAGTCTCCGATGTCGCGCAGGTGATGCCCCCGGCACCGAGGTCCTGTAGACCCTCCACGAGCCCGCGCTCGATCAGTTCGAGCGACGCCTCGATCAGCAGCTTCTCAGCGAACGGATCACCGACCTGCACGGAGGGCCGCTTCGACGCATCTGCGTCACTGAACGTCGCGCTCGCCAGGACCGACGCCCCGCCGATCCCATCGCGGCCGGTCGTCGAGCCGAACAGGACCACGAGATTGCCGGGTCCTGGCGCCGCCGCACGTGTCAGGTGACGCTCCTCGAGCACCCCGATGGCCATCACATTGACGAGTGGGTTGCCCTGGTAGCTCGGGTCGAAGACGAGCTCGCCACCGACCGTTGGGATGCCGACGCAGTTGCCATATCCGCCGACGCCACCGACGACGCCGTCGACAAGGTGCCGGGTGCGAACATCGGCGGGGTCACCGAAGCGCAGCGCATCCAGCACCGCGATCGGTCGCGCGCCCATCGTGAAGATGTCGCGCAGGATCCCGCCCACCCCTGTGGCAGCTCCCTGGTACGGCTCGACCGCCGACGGGTGGTTGTGGCTCTCGATCTTGAAGGCGACCGCCAGCCCGTCGCCGATCGAGATCACTCCGGCGTTCTCACCCGGGCCGGCCATCACACCCGCGCCCGCCGTTGGAAGCGTGCCCAGGAGTGGCTTGGAGCTCTTGTACGAGCAGTGCTCGCTCCACATGACACTGAACATGGCGAGCTCGAGCTCGTTGGGCTGCCGTCCGGCCAGTCGTTCACGGATCGCCTCAAGCTCGTGGTCGGTCAGCCCGAGCTGTCGATGCA
>DATNFQ010000046.1:0-22870 GCA_035606295.1 Patescibacteria group bacterium | reverse complement strand
GGAGCTCGCAGGATTGGTCCCCGTCACGCTGATCTATCGCGCGCGACATCGACACGACATCGTGTTCGGGCGTGAGATCGAGGTCCTTGCGCAGGAGCCCGACGTGGTCATCGATTACCAGGTCGGGTCACGCAGGACGTGGGGACCCCACGATCCGCTCTCAGCTGACGCGATCAAGCGTCTCGTACCCGACGTCGCGCAACGCGAGGTCTACCTGTGTGGGCCATCGGGTTTCATGGACGCCGCCCAGGAAGCCGTCCTCGAGCTCGGCGTGCCGCCCCGCCGTATCCATCAAGAACGCTTCTTCGACGACTGACGTGATGCGATCGATCTTCATCCCGACCACCACCACGATCCCTGGAGTCACGCGATGATCCCGAAACGCGCCATCGGCGCTCTTCTTTCCACGGTCCTCGGTCTCGTCCTGCTCTTGAGCTTCAAGACCCCGGAGGCGTCCGGCATCGCGTCGTCGTCCCGCACGAATCAGGCGGTCGTCGACCAGCCGGTCGGCGGCAAAAGCCAGTCAGGCACCAGCACCAGCCAGTCAGGCAGCAGCAGTACGTCCGGCGGCACCGGCAAGACCGCGACGGGCGCGCAGGGCACGAGCGGCTACGCCGACGGAACCTTCACCGGCCAGGACGTATCCATGCGATACGGCGATGTCCAGGTCCAGGTCACGATCTCGGATGGCGCGGTGACCGACGTGACGGCCCTGCAGCTTCCGAATGGCGATGGCCACTCGTCGCGGATCTCGAGCATCGTCGAACCGATGCTTCGGTCCGAAGCGCTGCAGGCGCAGACCGCGAGCATCGACCTGATCAGCGGCGCGACCTACACCAGCGGCGCGTATAGGCAGTCGCTCCAGTCGGCGCTGGATACGGCCGCCGGATGATCGTCCACGCGGAACCCGTGATGGGGACCGTCGTCTCGTTCCACCTGGCTGACGACGGTGCATCTCGCGCGCTGGGCGATGCTGTCGCCTGGCTGCACGACGTCGATGAGCGATTCAGTCCGTATCTGCCGGACAGCGAGGTGACGCGCCTGGCCGATGGTCGTCTTGCCGAAACAGACGTCGACCCCGACCTCCGCGAGGTTCTCCTGCTCGTCGACCGCGCCTCGGCGGATAGCGAGGGAGCCTTCGATGCGCGCCGGTGGCGAGCGGACGGTCGATTCGATCCCTCGGGACTCGTTAAGGGCTGGGCCGTGGAGCGCGCGGCTCGGCAGGTGGCCGCGACGACTGGGGACGCGTTCGCGATCGATGCCGGCGGTGACGTCATCGTGCGCACTGGGCCGTCGCGATCGGCTCCGTGGAGGATCGGCATCCGCCATCCGGACCGACCGGATCGCGTCGCCGGGGTCCTGCAGCTCGGCGATGGTGCCGTGGCCACGTCCGCTGCGTACGAGCGGGGCGCCCACATCCGCGATCCTCGCGACGGCCGCGTCCCGAGCGACGTACGCAGCATGACGGTCGTCGGCCCGGACCTGACCTGGGCGGATACGTTCGCCACGGCGGCCTATGTGATGGGGCGGGATGGGCTGGGCTGGGTCGCGGGTCATCCCGGTTACGACGCCCTCGCGATCACCTGGGACGACGCGCTCATCTGGACACGCGGGATGGACAGCTTCCTCCTCGCCTGATCGGGCCGTCCCCGTACCGCAACCAAGGGCCGCGCTCGCGACTCGCCTCGCCACCCAAGCGACACCTTGTCGGTCCTGCCACGGGGCCGACCGCTACGGACGCACTCCCTAGCGTTCCCTCCACACCCGTCGGATCGGGTGTCCCCGAGTTCCGGGAGGGATGCATGGACACTGGCGATACCGCGTGGCTCCTGATGTCGACGGCCCTGGTGATGATCATGCTGCCGGGGCTCGCACTGTTCTACGGCGGTCTCGTACGCCGCAAGAACGTCCTCTCGACGATCATGCACAGCTTCTTCGGGCTCGCTCTGGTCAGCGTCGTCTGGGTCATCGTCGGCTTCTCGCTCGCGTTCGGGTCTGACGTCGGCGGGTTCGGTCTCATCGGCGGACTCGATCACGTCCTGTTCAACGGCGTGGGACTCGAGCCCTCGACGACGTACGCGACCACCGTCCCCTTCGTGCTCTTCGCTGCCTTCCAGCTGATGTTCGCGGCGATCACCCCAGCCCTCATCACCGGCGCGTTCGCGGAGCGCAAGCGCTTCGGCGCGTTCGTCCTGTTCACGGTCCTGTGGTCGATCCTCGTGTACTCGCCGCTGGCCCACTGGGTATGGTCGGTCGACGGCTGGCTGTACAAGCTCGGTGCGCTCGACTTCGCGGGTGGCACCGTCGTCCACATCAGTTCCGGGGTCTCGGCGCTCATCGTGGCGCTGCTCATCGGGCGTCGCGCCGTCAACGGTGAGCCGATGGAACCGCACGACGTGCCGATGACCGTGCTTGGCGCCGGCCTGCTCTGGTTCGGCTGGTTCGGGTTCAATGCCGGGTCGGCCGTCGCGGCCAACGGCGTCGCGGCCAGTGCGTTCATCGTGACGAACACGGCTGCCGCCGCGGCCACCATCACGTGGGTCTTCGCGAGCTACCTGCACAAGGGCAAGGTCAGCGTCGTCGGCGCCGCCTGCGGGGCGGTCGCCGGTCTCGTGGCGATCACGCCTGCATCGGGCTATGTCGGAGTCGGTGGCGCGCTGGTCATCGGGCTGACCGTCGGTGGGCTCTGCTACAGCGCGACCCTGCTTCGGTCGCGGCTCAAGATCGACGACGCCCTTGACGTGTTCGCGGTGCATGGCGTCGGTGGGATGTTCGGCGCGGTCGCGACCGGCATCTTCGCGACCGCGGCGATCCAGGAGGCCTACACCGGTCTGCTCGAGGGCAACGTCCAGCAGCTGGCCACGCAGCTCATCGCTGTCGCGGCGACGGTCGCCTACGCAGTCGTATCGACGTTCCTGATCGTCAAGGTGGTCGACCTGATCCTCGGCATCCGGGTCTCGGCACGGGACGAGGAGATCGGCATCGACCTCGCCACCCACGGCGAGGTGGCCTACCAGACCTAGTCGGCACGGGCCGGGACCACCCGGCCCGTCCGCGCATCCATGCGGCCCCCGTCCCGCCCGGGCGGCGGCCGCTCCACCGCCTCTCGGAGACGCCACGACGATGGACGCCACCGACCGACGCGACACTCGAGCCCCCCTCTACGACCCGCGGTTCGAGCACGACGCGTGCGGCGTGGGGTTCGTGGCGGACGCCGGTGGGCGCAGCGGCCGACGTGTCCTGCCACTCGCGCTGGGTGGGCTCGCCGCCCTCGCCCATCGCGGCGCCTTCGGTGCCGATGGCGAGTCGAGTGACGGTGCAGGTGTGGCGCTGCCGCTGTCGCCGTCCCTGCTGGATCGCATCTCGAGCGGGCGGATCGATCGTCCCGGTGTCGTGATGGCGTTCCTGCCGCGCGGTCGGAGGAGCCGGACCGCGGCACGCGCGCTGCTCGAGCAGGTCTATGCCGAGGCCGGCCTTCCGGTCGTCGCTTGGCGATCCGTTCCATTCGAGCCTGCCGCGCTCGGCGCGTCGGCGGCCGCGTCACGGCCGTACGTCGCGCAGGCCATCATCGCGCGCCCCGCTGGCGTGACGGACCGGAACTTCGAGCGCCGGCTGGTGATCGCCCGGCGACGGCTCGAGCTGGCGGTGCGAACCGCCGGCCGAGCGCTGGCGGAGATGTCGATCCCGTCGTCGTCGAGCGCCACGGTCGTCTACAAGGGGCTCGTCGCCGGCCCGCGCCTGGCCGATCTCTACCCTGACCTGCGCGAGGACCTCGACCTCACATACGCGGTCTTCCACCAGCGGTACGCCACGAACACGACGCCCGTCTGGCGGCTCGCTCAACCCTTCCGCGCGATCGCCCACAACGGGGAGATCAACACCGTCCGCGGGAATCGAGAGCAGGTGCGCGGACGGACGCGCGACCGGGGCGGCGCGTCGTTCGCCGCGGAGCTCCTCGAAGCCGGACCACTGCTCTCGCCCGACGGCTCCGACTCGCTGTCGCTCGATGAGGGTTTGGAGCTCCTGACAACGACCGGCTGGGATCTGGCGCCCGCACTGCTCGCGGCGATCCCCGAGGCGGTCGGCCTCCGCCGAGCACCCCATCCGCATGTGGCCACGCTGCGGCGCCGGACGGCCGGGATGCTCGCCCCGTGGGACGGCCCCGCAGCGATCGTCTTTTCCGATGGTCGGCGCGTCGGCGCCCTCGTCGACCGCAACGGCCTGCGTCCCGCCGCGTTCGCCATCACGAGGGATCGCGTGGTCGCGGTCGCATCCGAGGCAGGTGCGGTGCCGTTCGAGCCCGCCGAGACCATCCGGCGGGGGCGACTCGGCCCCGGGGAGATGCTCCTGGTGGAGCCCGGTCGCCGCCGGATCCTCGAGGACACCGACGCCAAGACCCATGTCCTGCGCCACCTGCCGATCCACGACCAGCCGCGCCCGACCCACGACGACAGCATCGACGCCGCGGCCGCGGTCATCGAGGGACGCGGACCGCTGGCGCCCTCGCTGCGCTACCTCGCCGGTCTCGATGCCGAGAAGTGGCGACTCGACATCAAGACGATGGCGCTCGAGGGGCACGAGCCGCTCTGGAGCATGGGCGACGACACCCCGACGCCACGGCGCGGGCGCCTCGATCGGCCGGTCGCCGACCACCTGCGACAGGCGTTCGCCCAGGTAACGAACCCAGCGATCGATCCCGAACGGGAGCGGGTCGTGATGGACCTCCGCGTCGAGCTCGGGCGGCGGCCGGCGCTGCTCGGCGGTCCACCCCGAGCTCCACGGACGCTCAGGCTGGATCGCCCCATCGTCGCCGATCTCGATGGGTTGCTCGAGGTGCTTCTCGCCGCCGGTCGGCGCGTCCGTGTGCTCGACGCGACGTGGCCGGCGAGCGATAGAGCGCGAGGACTCGATACCCGACTCGAGGCCCTCGCGGCCGACGCGGTCGACGCAAGCGAGCGCGGCGTCGAGATCCTGCTCGTCAGCGACGGTTCGCTCTCGACCGATCGACTCCCGGTGCCGTCCGTCCTCGCTGTCGGCGCCGTCCACTCGGCCCTGACCGATGCCGGACTACGCGGCCGGACCGATGTCGTCGCGGATGTCGCAGACGTGCTCGACGTCCACGCGATGGCGATGGTCCTTGCCGTCGGGGCGACCGTCGTGCATCCGCGGCTCGCCCTTGAGCTCGCCGCGGAGCTGGCCGGGACGCGTGGCGCAGAGGAGGTCACGCCGGGCGATGCCGTACAGAACATCGTCGATGCGTTCGCCGCCGGGCTTCGCAAGACGCTCGCTCGAATGGGCATCAGCGCCGTCACGAGCTACATCGGCGGGGCGCTCATCGACACCGTCGACCTCGCACCGGACGTGATCGCGCGCTGCTTCCCGACCGCCGCCGCGTGGCCGGGAGGGACGACGCTGGACGAGTCGGGCGCGCGGGTCATCCGACGCCGCGACGCTGCCGTCGCGCTGCCACCTCCCGCTGCCGGTCGTGAGCCGCGGCTGCCCGATCCAGGCTTCGCCCGATTCCGCGCCGACGGGGAGACCCACCTGTTCGCGCCACGCGTGGCGAGCGAGATCCAGCTCCTCTCCGGCGCCACACCCTCGCTCGAGGACACGTCGCTTGACGAGGGCCTCGACAGGTATCGGGCTGCCCTGGAGCGACCCGAGTCAGCTGCCGCGGCCCCGCGCGACGAGCTGCGCGTCCACCGCCTCGGGCCGTCCGTGCCACTCGACGCCGTCGAGAATGCGCGGTCGATCGCGCGGCGCTTCGTCGTCTCGGCGATGAGCGTCGGCGCCCTGTCGCCCGAGGCGCACCAGGCGTTGACGATCGGGATCCAGCGCGCCGGCGGCGCCGCGAACACGGGTGAAGGGGGCGAGGATCCGGCGTGGTACGCACCCGGCGGGGATGGCCGGCGTCGCGATGCACGCATCAAGCAGGTCGCATCTGCTCGGTTCGGGGTGACCGCGACCTATCTTGCGCGGGCCGATCAACTGGAGATCAAGATCGCTCAAGGCTCGAAGCCGGGTGAGGGCGGTCAGCTGCCGGGTCGCAAGGCGACCGCGTACATCGCCGCGCTGCGGCGCGGGCAGGCCGGACAGAGCTACATCAGCCCGCCGCCACATCACGATATCTACTCGATCGAGGATCTCGCCCAGCTCATCGGCGACCTCCGCGCGATCAATCCGAGCGCACGGATCGGCGTGAAGCTCGTGGCGTCACGCGGTGTCGGCACGATCGCGGCGGGGGTCGCCAAGGCCGGCGCGGCCTACATCCACCTGTCGGGTCACGCGGGCGGGACCGGGGCGTCGCCGCTGTCGTCGATCAAGCATGTCGGGGCGCCATGGGAGTTCGGGCTGGCCGAGGTCCATCAGGTCCTGCTGCGGAACGACCTCCGGGATCGGGTGGCCTTGCGCACGGACGGCGGTCTCCAGACCGGACGGGACCTTCTGGTGGCCGCCCTGCTCGGAGCCGAGGAGTTCGCATTCGGGACGTCGGCACTCGTGGCGGTCGGCTGCGACATGGCGCGCCAATGCCACCTCGACACGTGCCCGACGGGGATCGCCACCCAGCGTGAGGACCTCCGCGCCAAGTTCCGTGGCACGCCCGAGATGGTCGAGACGTTCTTCCTCACAGTCGCCGAGGATCTCAGGCGCGAGCTTGCCGTGATCGGCGCAAGGTCGGTCGGCGAGATCGTCGGCGAGAGCCGCAAGGTACTTCGCCCGACGCGGGCGGCGACTCGCGAGCTCGCGGCGGTCGTCGGCGCGGCTCGGTGGCCAGCCGATCCGGCGAGGCGAGCCGACCCGGCCGCGGCGGCCCGGCTGACCAAACAGCATGCCCCGGCCTCACCGCTGGAGGTCCGCGTGGCCGCCGCGTTCCACGGACAGGGCCCGGTCACCGCGTCGGGCCTGCGGCTGTCGACCGGCGATCGTTCGTTCGGCGCGAGCCTCACCGGCGCCGTCGAGCGCGGTGAGCTGCGCGGTCCGGTCCGCCTCGAGGTCCGCGGTTCGGCCGGCCAGTCATTCGGTGCCTTCGCGTCGAACGCGATCGACCTCACGCTCGTCGGGCAGGCCAACGACTACGTCGCCAAAGGCCTGTCGGGCGGCCGCATCGTGGTCCGGCCGGAACCGGATCTCCCGGTACCCGCGTCCGGCGAGGCGATCGCCGGCAATACCGTCCTCTACGGGGCGACCGGAGGCCGGCTCCATCTCGCCGGTCGCGCCGGGATGCGCTTCGCCGTACGAAACAGTGGTGCTGCGGCGGTCGTCGAGGGCATCGGGGCCCACGGTTGCGAGTACATGACCGGTGGCGTCGTCGTGGTCCTCGGGCCGATAGGATCGAACTTCGGTGCTGGGATGACCGGCGGCCGGGCGTACCTGTACGACCCGAGCGGACGACACGTGGCGGCGCTCCACGGCGAGAGCGTGCGAGCGATGCGTCTCTCCGAGTCGATCCGTTCGCGTGCAGATGGGACCGACCGGTTCGACGAGCTCTTCGAGCTGCTACAGGAACACGCCGCCATCGGATCGGTGCTCGCCCGGCGTCTCGTACTTTCCGAATCGCTCGCCGCCGACACGTGGCTGGTCGAGCCGATCGCCGTTTCCCACGAAGCGTCCCTTGCGGGTCTGGACCCCGCTGTCGCCGGTGCCGTCTCGGCTGTGACCGTCCGAGCCTGACACGACGAACACGACGAAGCCCGGCGATCCGCCCCCAGCGGACCACCGGGCTCCTTCGCGACATGAAGCGCTACGCGCCGGGCGCCGCGACCGTATGGTCGTTCCCGACCCGCTCGTGTCCGCTATCGGCGACGGGCTCTGAGGCTCCCATGCGGACCTCCTTGAGCCCGGCGACGAGGAGCGCCGCCAGCAACGACGCAGCCACACCAACGTAGAACGTGCTCGCGGTCGCGATCGACACGGCCTGATGGATCGCGTCCACGATCGCCGGGATGAACGGTTCGACCTGGGCCCGGAACGCTTCTGGGACCTGGGCGAGGATCGCCGCGCCGAGATCGCCGACCCCTGTCGCCGCATCGAGTTGACCGCCACCGGCGGCGGCGAGCTCCGGTGGGACGCCCGCCGCCACGAGCTGTCGTGGCGCCTCTGCTGCGAGCGTCGTCCCGAAGATCGTGCCCGTGATGGCGAGCCCGATCGTCCCGCCGACCGACTGGAAGAACGTCAGGTTGCTGGTCGCCGTCCCCAGGCGCTGGATCGGCACGCTGTTCTGGACGATCAGCGTGAAGACCGCGAACGACGGACCGACGCCGATGCCGGTGATGAACATCCACAGCCAGACGAGCGGGATCGGGGTATCCGCACGCAAGTTGGTCAGCAGCCACAGTCCGGCCGCCATCGTCACGAGTGCGGCGAAGATCAGCGCCTTGTACCGGCCCGTCCGTGCGACCAGCTGGCCGGCCGCCGTCGCCGAGATGATCAGACCGCCGAGCAGCGGCAGGATCTGGTAACCCGACTCCGTCGCCGACGAGCCGTTGACGACCTGGAACCAGCGTGGCAGGAAGACGACCGCCGCGAGGAACCCGAACGAGGCGAGGAAGAACGCCGCCACCGAGATCGAGAACGAGCGGATGCGGAACAGCTCGAGCGGCACGATCGGCTCACGCGCGCGGGCTTCCGCGACGAGGAAGACGATCCCGATCACGAGCCCGACGAGGATCAGCCCGCCGACGATCGGATCGGTCCAGTCAGCCGACTGCTTGTTCGTGAGTCCGATGAGGATGGGCACCAGCGCCGCGGTGAAGAGTGCCGCACCGACATAGTCGATGACAGGCTTATCGCCGCCCAGGTGGTACGACGGCAGGTTCCGCCACACGACGTAGAACACGACCGCGCCGATCGGCAGGTTGAAGAAGAAGACGAACGGCCAGCCGACGGTGTCGGTCAGCAAGCCGCCGATGGCAGGACCGATCAGCACCGAGAGGCCGAACACCGCACCGAATAGACCCTGGTAGCGACCGCGCTCGGACGGCGAGAAGAGGTCGCCGATGACCGCCAGCGCGATCGGGAACAGCGCGCCAGCGCCCAGTCCCTGGATCCCACGCGCACCGATCAGGTGCCACATCTCCTGGGAGAGACCCGCGAGCAGCGAGCCGACCATGAAGATGCCGATCCCGAACAGGAAGATCGGGCGTCGTCCGAACAGGTCCGACAGCTTCCCGTAGAGCGGACCACTGATCGTCGACGTGAGCAGATAGGCGGTGAAGGCCCACGTGTAGAGGTCGTTCCCTCCGAGGTCCGTGATGATCCTCGGCAGGGCGGTGCCGACGACGGTCTGATCGAGCGCAGCGAGGAAGACGCCGATCATGACCATGAACAGGATCCGCATCCGGACCGGGTGCGGCAGTTCGATCGGCGGCTTGTCCACGAAGGCTGTCTGTGGGGCTGAGGTCATGCGTCCCTCCGGTGCTTGCTTGGCCCGTTACGATAGCGACTGATTAGGAACGTTTCGTTCCTAATGGTTCGTTAACGTGTGATTCCGATGGACGCATCAGCACGTCTGCTCCGCCTGCTGTCGCTGCTTCAGACGCCGCGCGACTGGACCGGCGTCGAGCTCGCCGACCGACTCGAAGTCACCACCCGCACGGTCCGCAACGACATCGAGCGGTTGCGTGGTCTCGGCTATCCGGTCCATGCGACGCGTGGGTCGGTCGGCGGGTACCGCCTCGAGGCGGGCGCGGTGCTTCCGCCGCTCCTGCTCGACGATGACGAGGCGATCGCGGTCGCGGTCGGGTTGCGGACGTCGGCGGGGGGCGCGATCGGCGGTATCGAGGAGACCGCACTCCGCGCGCTCGGCAAGCTCGAGCAGGTCCTGCCTGAGCGCCTCCGCCGACGGGTGAATGCCATCCAGGCGTTCACGGTCCTCGTTCCGGGACGCGACAGCGAGCCCACGATCGATGCGAACGTCCTGACGCTGCTCGCCGGGGCGTGTCGGGATCACGTTCGCCTGCGGTTCGCCTATCTCGATCGGGAAGGCGCCGCGAGCCGGCGCGAGGCCGAGCCGTACCGGCTCGTCAACTGGGGCCGCCGCTGGTACCTGGTGGCGTGGGACATCGACCGAGAGGCGTGGCGCACGTTCCGCGTCGACCGGATCGAGCCACGGCTGCCGCTCGGAGCGCGGTTCACGCCACGACCGTTGCCCGACGAGGACGTCGCCGCGTACGTCGCTCGCGGGGTCACCGGGTCGGGCTGGGGCTTCCGTGCCCAGGTCATCGTCCGTGCGCCTGCAGACGCCGTTCGAGAGCGTATCGGGCCATGGATCGGGACCGTGGAGTCGATCGATGAACGGTCGTGCCTTCTCGACGCCGGAGCCAGCAGCCCCGAGATGATGGCCGTCTATCTCGGGCTGCTCGACGCCGATTTCACGGTCACGGAGCCACCCGAGCTCGTCGATCACCTCCGCCGGCTGGCGGAGCGCTATCGAGGTTCGACCGCGGCTTGAGACGCCTCGCGGACCGCTGCGAGCGCCCGTTCCGCTTGCGCGACGTGGAACCGGTCGTGACCGGCCGTCAGGCGGATCATCAGCCCGTAGCTCTCCGGGCCGCGCTCGTTGTGCTGGCCGAACCGCTCGAGGTCCGCGGCGGACCGGGTCGACAGGAGGGTCAGGTTGGCGGACCGCAGCGCGTCGAACAGGGCGATCAACGCGCCCGGATCGTCGCGGTCGTGACGGAGCCCGTCCACCCAGAGATCCTGGTCGTAGCCGATGATCTGCGGCTCATCCTCGGCGAGGATCCAGCGGACACGAGCACTGGTCACGACCTCCGAATCGGTCAGGTGACCGATGCACTCGATGACCGACCACTCCTTCGGCTCGGGCCTGGTCCTCAGGTCGGTGCCGGCCTCCGCGACGAGCTCGCGCAGGCGCGCGACGGTGGCTGCCTGGACCTTGGCAGGATCGTCATCGGAGAGGTACCCGAGGAGCATGTTCCGATACCCATCGGGCGACTGGATCGGATCGGTCGCGGCGTCTGTCATCGCGCGATGATGCCCGATGGGCGGGGTGGCGGACAGGTCCAGTCGTTTCTGGGGAAGCCGGTCCGGCACGCAGGGGCGGAGGGAGTACGATCCCGCCGGATTCCCGATACCGACCTGCAACCAACCGGCATCCGTCGCGTTGCCGAACGGCACCGCCTCTGGCGCGTAGGCTCGCCCCGATGATGGGGAAACGTCACCCTGGGACGGCCGAACGCGCCTCCGGGACCCCGATGAGCGAGGAGGTGACCGCGATGCTCCACCCGTCCGGACCCGATGCCGAGACGCCCCTCGCCGTCCGTGATGGCGCTGGCGCTCCGGTGACGTGTGCCTCCTGTGGATGTCGGCTCGCCCAGACCGGCGAGGCGTGGTTCCACTTCAACCCGATCGCCGGGCGAGATGCTCGCGGCTGCCGGGTCGCCTGCGCTGACGCCGCCCACGATTCGACGGGCCGCGCGGTCTCGATCGCCGTCTAGCGCGGCGCGTCGCCGGTCACGTGCCGGCCGCAGTCTCCTCGTCCACGACGATCCGATAGCCCACGCCACGTACGGCGACGACACGCGGGCCGTCGGCCTCTTCGACCTTCGCGCGCAGCCGCGCGAGGTGCGGCTTGAGCCAGAGCAGATCGGGATCCGATTCGGCGGGCCAGCCGGCACGGGCGAGCTGGAGGTGCGGCACGATGTCGCCACGAGCACGGACCAGCGCTTCCAGCAGCCGGAACTCGGTCGGCGTCAGGGACAGTGCCTTGTCGTTGACGCGGGCTTTGTGGCGTCCCGGCTCCAGGACGAGCGGCCCGGCCTCGAGCGGACCTGCCGGCGCGGCGCCCACGCCGGATCGATCGACCCGGCGCATGATCGCCGCGATCCGTGCCAGCAGTTCGGCCTTGCCGAACGGCTTCGTCAGGTAGTCATCCGCCCCGATCCCGAGCGCTCGCACCTTGGCGGCCTCGCCGCTCTCGCCGGAAACCACGAGGATCGGTGCCTGCCCGACGGCCCGCATCTGCCCGGCGACCGAGAACCCATCCGGTCCCGGCATCGCGAGGTCGAGCAGCACGAGATCGGGATGCTCCTCGCGGAACCGCTTCACGGCGGTCAGGCCGTCGTAGGCTGTGATGACCTGGTGGCCCTCGGTGCCGACGAGCGCCGTGATCGCGCCGACCATCGCCGGGTCGTCGTCGACGACGAGGATGCGCAACGGGCGGGTCGTCGTGGTGGCCATCGATCAGATCGCAGCCGCGGCCGGGACCGCGACGACGAAACGAGCGCCGTGCGGCATCGCCGGTTCGCACCAGAGGTGGCAGCCCATCGACTCGCCGAGCCGCTTGGCGGCGTACAACCCGATGCCGGAGCCGCGTGCCGTATGGGTGTCGCGACGCGCGTAGGGCTCGAAGATGCGCTCGCGCCACTCATCGGGGATGCCCGGGCCTTCGTCGGTCACGCCGAGATGGACGTGCCCTTCGACCAGGGCCCAATCGATGCGGATCATGGTCTCGGAGGGAGCGTACTTCACGGCGTTCTCGACGAGATGCTCGACGATCTGGCGCAAGCGCGAAGGATCGGTCAGCGCGTGGAGACGGACGGGGCCGCCGGCGACCACCTCGTGTCGGCCGAGCAGCGGCGTCAGCGAATGCAGCACCTCTCGGACCAGCGCCTCCACGTCGACCGGCTCAAGTGTCGCCGCGTCCTCCGGGACGACCCGCACCGATGCCAGGATCGAGTCGACGAGACGATCCAGGCGCTCGATCTGCTCGAGCGTCGCGTCATGCCACTCAGCGCGGGTCCGCCGTCGTTCGACGTCGCGCGACTCGCGCCCGTCGAGTGCCGGTTCGTCAGCCAGAAGATCCGTGTAGGCGCGGACGACGGCAAGCGGCGTGCGCAGCTCGTGGGTCACCAATGCGATGAGCTCGCTCCGGGCCTCGTCGATCGCCTTGAGCGCCTCGACCCGAGCCTCCGCCTCCGTCTGCTGGCGACCTTTTTCGACGATCCCGGCAAGCACGTCGGCCACGGCGCTGAGCTGGGCGACGTCGGAGGCGCTGAACTCCCGTCGGTGCTCGGTCTGGACGTTGAGCACACCGACGGTCTGATCGTGCCAGGTCAAGGGGACGCTCAGCATCGACGCCACGAAGCGGCGCTGATCGATGCCGCGGACCCACAGGAAGCGCGGGTCCTCCTTGACATCCGGGATCACGAGCGGGAGCTGGCTTTCCGCGACCGAGCCAGTGACGCCCTCGCCGAACGGCACCCTGGCACGCCCGATCTGGAACCGGTCGAGACCGTTGGTCGCGGCAAGCGTCAGGTACGCTCCATCGCGGTCGAGCAGATACAGCGAGGAGACATCGGCATGGAGCGCGTCACGCGTGCCGTCGACGACGGTCTCCAGCAGCTCGTCCCAGGTCCGGGCAGTGGTCGCGAGCCTCGCGACCTGGTGGATGAAGCGGAGCTGGTCGAGCTGATCCGTCTCGCGCCGGCCGCGCGGGGCATCGGCCGGGCGCCCGTCCGGGCCACCTTGCCGACGCTCGCCCACGCTCGTCCGCTGCTCCATCACGCTCATCACCTTACAAGGGTAGGAACGGAACAGCCCACGGAAGGTTGCGGGGGAGTGCCGCCTGGGTTGCGCTACCGAGCGGTCCTGTCATCCTCGGTCTTGGTCTGGACATGACCGCCGCGGGGCAGCGAGCACGATCGGCCCGGGCCGCGGAACCCGCTGGTATCGGTTCTGCGCGTGCGCGGGACCCGCTGGCGCTCGAGATCAGGTTGCTCGGATCGCTGCTGGGCCAGGTGATCACGGAGCAGGCCGGGGAGGGCATCTACCACCTCGTCGAGCGGCTGCGTCTCGCGGCGATCGACTTCCGTCGCAGCGACCAGCCGGAGGAACGCGAATGCCTGGCGGCGGAGCTTGATGCCCTCGAGCTCCGCGATGCGGAAGCCGTCATCACGGCGTTCTCGCTGTACTTCCAGCTCGTGAACCTCGCCGAGGCGCGGGCGCGCGTTCGGGCGCTTCGGCGCCGGGAGCGGGCCGCGCGTGACGGACTCCTTGATGACTCGGTCGCCGAGGCGGTGGCAAGGCTGCGTCGACGCGACCGGTCGGATGCCGATCTCGACGCGATGTTCGCCGGGCTGCGGATCACGCCGGTCCTGACCGCCCACCCGACGGAGGCGCGTCGACGGACGACGCTCGTCGCACTCCGTCGCTGCGCGGTACTCCTCGAGGGACTCGATGACACGCGCCTCACGCCGTCCGAGGATCGCGAGATCCGGCGCCGCCTGCGCGAGGAGATCACCGTTCTGTGGCGGACGTCAGACCTCCGGGCGGTCAAACCCGAGCCGCTCGACGAGGTCCGCACCGCGATGGCGGTCTTCGACGCTACGCTGTTCCAGCTCGCCCCACGGCTCTATCGCGCGGTCGATGCGACGCTGGACGGCGGATCAGGCGCTCGCGCGCCGCGGACGCCCGCGTTCCTCCGGTTCGGATCGTGGATCGGTGGCGACCGCGACGGCAATCCGGTCGTGACGTCAGATCTCACCGGGCACACGCTGCGGATCCAGGCGGACCACGTCCTCCACGGCTACGAAGCCGTTGCGCTACGCCTGATGCAGACCGAGTCCGCCACCACGGCGCACGACCGCGTCGCGAAGCCGCTGGCGACTCGCCTCGCCCGCGATGCCGAGGAACTGCCAGAGACCGACCGCCAGCTTCGCCGCCGATTCCCGGACGAGCCGTACCGCCAGCGGTTCGGCTTCATCGCCGAGCGACTGCGTCGCACGCGGGCTGTCCTCACCGGCGACGCGGGGCCACGAGCGGGCGCGTACGACGATGCCGATGCCCTCGACATCGAGCTTCGTGAGATCCAGGACGCGCTCGAGATCGACGGGATGGGACGGGTCGCATGGGGCGAGGTCGCCGAGATGCGCTGGCAACTGGCGACCTTCGGCTTCCACCTGGCGTCGCTCGAGGTCCGCCAGCACAGCGACGTCCACCGCGCTGCGCTCGCCACGATCCGGGACGGCGGCGATCCTGCCGCCGAGGTGGCACCGGGCGTGTCGACGGCCGAGGTGCTGGCCACGTTCCGGTCGATCGGGGAGGGGCAGCGCCGGTACGGGCCGGAGTCGGTCCGCCGGGTCATCGTCTCGTTCACGGCCGAGCCACGGGATGTCACCGACGTCCTCGCGCTCGCCGCGGCCGCCGAGGCGACGACCGACATCGACGTCGTTCCGCTGTTCGAGTCGTCGGACGCCCTCACGTCGGCGGGCCCGCTCCTCGACGCGGTGCTGACCGACCCGGCATATCGGGCACACGTCGCCCGTCGTGGCGACAAGCAGGAGGTGATGCTCGGCTACTCCGACTCCAACAAGGAGTCCGGGTTCCTGGCGGCCGCCTGGATGCTGCATCAGGCGCAGGCCGCGCTCGTCGAGACGTCGCGTGCGCATGGCGTCGAGTTGACGCTCTTCCACGGGCGCGGCGGGGCGATCGGGCGCGGCGGCGGTCCGGCGAACCGGGCGATCGTCGGCGGCGCGCCCGGATCGGTGGATGGGCGGCTCAAGCTCACCGAGCAAGGCGAGGTGATCTTCGCGAATTACGGCGATCCCGCGATCGCGAAGCGTCACCTCGAGCAGCTGACCGGCGCCGTCCTGATCGCGTCGACCCCCGAGCACGATGCCGCCGCCGCCGCGGCGGTCGAGGCTGGCGGCGAGATGATGAGCGAACTCTCCGCAACGGCCCGTGCTGCATACCGCGGCCTCGTGCACGACGACCCCGGCTTCGCCGCGTTCTTCCGCCAGATCACGCCGATCGCGGAGCTCTCCGACCTCCGACTGGGGTCGCGCCCGCCGGCACGCGGCCGCGTGGGTGCCGATCCCGATGCGGCGCCGCCGATCGACTCGCTCCGGGCGATCCCCTGGACGTTCGCCTGGTCCCAGTCACGCATCAACCTGCCGGGCTGGTACGGGTTTGGCGCGGCACTCGAGGCCTATGGGGATGCGCACGGAGACCGCGGGATCAGCGAGTTCGCGAGGCTGTACCGGTCGTGGCCGTTCCTCGCATCGGTCATCGACAACGCCGAGATGATCCTGGCCAAGGCCGACATGGGCATCGGCCGCCGCTATGCATCGCTCACCAGCGGCGCCGACGCAGAGCGTTGGTGGACGACGATCGAGGCCGAGTACCACCGGACCGTGTCATGGTTGCTGAAGATCACCGGTCGAGACCGGCTGCTCGACGGCGCGCCGGTCCTTCAGCGGTCGATCGCGCTTCGCAATCCCTACGTCGACGCTCTGTCAGAAGTCCAGGTGCGACTGCTGCGGCGTCTGCGGGCATTGCCGCCGGACAGCCCGGACCGCGACCTGCACCGGCGCCTCGTCCAGCTGTCGGTCAACGGCGTCGCCGCGGGACTCCAGAACACGGGCTAGCGGTTCAGGCTCCGGTAGCGACGGACGGCGAGCGGGCCGAAGACGGCAAGGATCACCACGACCCAACCGAGTGTCACGAGGATCGGGTTCTCCGACGGGAAGCTGCCAGTGGCATACGGGTTCGGATTCCCCCAGAGGACCCGTAGCGACGTTGCCAATGTGCTGGTGGGGTTCCATTCCGCAATCGGCTGGATCCAATCCGGCAGCGTCTGCGGCGGGACGAAGACGCTCGAGATGAACCCGATCGGGAAGAGGACCGTGAAGATCACCTGGTTGGCGACCTCGACGGTCGGCACGTTCAAACCGAGGAACATGCCGAGCCAGGACATCGCGAAGGCGAACAGCAGAAGCAGCGCCACGCCCGCAACGAACCCGCCGATGCCGGTCTGTACGCTCCAGCCGACCAGGACGCCGGACACGCCGAGCACGACCATGATGCCCGCGTTGTAGACGACGTCGGCGAGCGACCGGCCTGACAGGAACGCCGACCGCGCCATCGGCAGTGAGCGGAATCGGTCGATGATCCCCTTCTGAGCGTCGTCGGCGATACCCACCGCCGTCGTCCCGCAGGCGAAGATGATCGTCTGGGCGAAGATCCCGGGGATGAGGAACTCGTTGTAGGTGCCGCCGGGGATCGGGATCGCACCCCCGAAGATGACCGAGAACAGGACCACGAACATGATCGACTGGAGGACCCCGAAGACCGCGAGCTCCGGGATCCGTGGGATCCGCTTCAGGTTCCGCCACATGACGATGAGCCCGTCGCGGAGCATCGAGCCGATCCCGCCACTCGCGGCGGCGGGCCGGGTGGTCGCTGACGCCGTCATGCCGCCGCCTCCTCGGACGGCCCTTCCTCGGCGACGTGTCCCGTCAGGCTGAGGAAGACGTCGTCGAGGGTCGGGCGCCGAAGCCCGATGTCGTCGATCACGATGCCGGCGTCGTCGAACTCGCGGATGACCGTGGCGAGCCGCTTCGCCCCGCCGTCCGAGGGCGCGGTGACGCGACGGGTGTGCTCGTCGAGTGACGCGGCACCGATGCCGATCTGGCCGAGGATCCGCTGCGCGTCGTCGATCCGCGTCCGATCGTGGACGATCACCTCGATGCGCTCGCCGCCGACCTGCGCCTTGAGCTCGTCGGCAGTGCCGTTCGCGATGATCCGTCCGTGGTCGACGACCGCGATCGTGTCGGCGAGCTCGTCGGCCTCCTCGAGGTACTGCGTGGTCAGAAGCAACGTCGTCCCCTCACGGACGAGCGATCGGATGACATCCCACATGCCGAGGCGGCTTCGCGGGTCGAGGCCGGTCGTAGGCTCGTCGAGGAACAGGAGCTGCGGTCGACCGATGAGCGCGCTGGCCAGGTCGAGCCGGCGGCGCATGCCGCCGGAGTAGGTCTTGACGACCCGGTCGCCTGCGTCGAGCAGGTCGAACTGGGCCAGGAGCTCCTTGGCCCGCGTCGTCGCGACATCGCTCGGGAGCTGGTAGAGCCGGCCGAACATCCACAGGTTCTCGCGTCCCGTGAGGTTCTCGTCGACGGCAGCGTATTGACCGGACAGGCCGATCAACGTGCGGATCTTCTGTGCGTCACGGACGACGTCGAGACCGGCGACCGTCGCGCTGCCGGCGTCCGGCCGGAGGAGCGTCGCCAGGATGCGAACGGTCGTCGTCTTGCCCGCGCCGTTGGGCCCGAGGAGTCCGAGGACGCTGCCCTCGGGCACCGCGAGGTCGAGCCCGTCGAGTGCGCGGACCTCGACCTTGCGGGTCTTGTAGATCTTGACGAGGCCCTCGGCCGTGATGACGTCCACGCGGCGGCATACCTCGGTTGGCGGGACAGGGGGACCGGGAGTATACGGGCCGACGGTTACCGCATGTTTCCGGCAACAGACCATCGCCGCGGCCGCCCCGGGCCGGTACGCTCCGGGGTCAATGCTCGACCGTCTGCATGCCTGGCTCGATCGCTGGGGCATGATCGTCCCGCTGCTCGTCGCCGAGTTCATCGTGTGGCTCGGCTTCGGCGGCTTGCTGCCGATCCTGCCGATCTACTTCGCCGAGCAGGGCGTCGACCTGGGCACGCTCGGCCTCGTGATCGCGGCGTGGCCGGCCGCGCGGCTTGTGAGCGAGCCCGTGTTCGGGTGGCTCGCCGATCGGACGGCCCGCGTCCCGCTGATGGTCATCGGGCTGGTCGCGACGGGCGTCTTCGGGGCGCTTCCACTCGTCTGGACCGGTCCCGTCGCGTTCTTCCTGCTCCGCGCCGGCGCTGGTCTCGGCGCCGCGATCTACGACCCCGCCGCTCGGGGCTTCCTGACGGATGCGACGCCACCGGATCGACGCGGCGAAGCGTTCGGCCTATACGGCGCAGCGCAGATGGGCGGTCTCCTCCTCGGGCCCACGATCGGGGCGCTGGGTGCCGAACGGTTCGGTGGCATCGCCTTCGTGTTCGTGTTCAGTGCGATCGCGGCGATCGTGGCGGCGGTCGCGATCGCGTTACGGGTCCGCGAGAACGGCCCCGCCCGCAAGGCCGGAGCCTCACCCTCGTCGGATCGGATGACGATGCCGCCGGACTCGCCATACGTGGAGGGTCGAGCCGCGGCCGCGCTGGCCGCGGACCAGGCCGCCGGCGCTGACGGTCGCGACGCGGGAGCCTCGACCACTCCGACACGTTTGCTCAACCGCGGTTTGATCGCCGCGATCATCCTCAACGCCGGTGGCTACTACGGCGGTGGCACCTACGAGGTGATCTGGAGCCTGTTCCTGAAGGGGCTTGGCGCCGACCTCGCGCTCATCGGCCTGACCTTCGCGATGTTCGGGCTGCCCGTGCTCGTGCTGTCGCCGTATGCCGGGCGTCAGGTCGATCGTCGAGGGTCCTATGCCTTCATCGTGATGGGCATGATCCTGCCGGCGGTCACCGGGATCCTGTACACGCTGATGTGGGATCCGGCGCTCGCAGTGCCGCTGATCCTCGTCGAAGCCACCGGTTTCGCATTCCTGAACCCGGCGCTCTACGCGGTCGTCGCGGCGAACTCGCCGCCGGGTCGCTCATCGACCGCGCAGGGCCTGTTCGGGGCGGCCGGGACGCTCGGATTCATCATCGCCTCCGTCACGACCGGCATCCTCGCGGAGCAGAGCATCCTGCTGCCGTTCTACTCGTTCAGCATCGTCATGATCGTGACGCTGGTCCTCGCGACGATCGTCGGCGGGAGCCGGCTCCGGGGTGGATCGAGCGCTTCCGCGCCCGATCTGGCCTCTCCGGAGCTCACCACGTAGCCCTCTCGCGGCCGGTCGGGAGGGTCCGGTCCATTTGACCGATGTCGGGACCCTCCCTATCATTGGTGGTCGCGGGGTGGAGCAGCGGCAGCTCGTCGGGCTCATAACCCGAAGGTCAAGGGTTCGAATCCCTTCCCCGCAACCAATACGCCTTCTTCCTGAACCCCGGGTCCCGACCAACCCGGGGTTCATCCTTTGTGCAGGCCGGCGCGGACTACCGAGCGCGGCGCTGCCAGTCCGGAAAGACCGTGGCGGACCAACCGATCTCCTCGTACGAGGCGGCCACCGGATCGATCGAGACGATCTTGGTGTCGCCGATACGCGCGAGGATGCGTGTCCCGTCGGGTGACCAAGCACGGTCCACGTTCTGATCGACGACCTTCGGTCCGACATCGTGAGCGGGCGCACTGCCATCAGTCGGTAGCACGGCCAGAGTGAGGTGCGGATCCGGCTGGTCCGCCCATGTCCAGTGCTCCACCAGAAGCCACTTGCCGTCCGGGGATCGGATCGGCCATGCCTCATTCACCTCGGGTGCGGGCCCGGGCATCACGACATCGGCGGTGCCATCGACGTTGACGCGATGGATCCGGTATCGACCGGCCGGATCGCCCAGTGCCGGGTCGACGACGTTGTAATAGATCGCCTTCCCATCCTGTGACCAATCGGGGCCACTGTTGTCCCAATCCGGGCCGAAGTTGTCATGTGGGTCGATCCCGACCGATCGCGGGGCAGCAGACCCATCGATGTCGACGACGTAGAACTGGATCGGCGTGTAGGGGGACTGGTCCGCACGGAGCTCCGTCGGCTTGATCACTCGGACGAGCAGCTCGTGACCGTCGGGCGGTCGCCACACGATGTCGGTCGGACGAAGACCGTCCAGGTCGACCGTCCGCGACCCGGAGCCATCGACCGGCACGATCGAGAGCTGCGGGATCCCCTGAGGGTCGTTGACGACCGCGAGGCGTTGGCTGTCGGGAGCCCATACCACGTGGACGTTGTCGCCGATGGGGTCACCCATGATCCGATGCGCATTGCTACCGTCCGCCATCGAGGACGTCAGGTAGGCCTTGCCGCCTTCATCCGACAGGTATACGAGCTTGGTCCCGTCCGGTGAGTAGCCCGGATCGTGGTCGATGCTCGGGCCGCTGATCAGCACCTGCGGCGCCGTCTGGAGGCCGTCACGGATCACGATGTCGCCATCCACGCTGTAGATGAGCCGTCCGTTCTCGGCAGGACCGAAGGGCGGCGGAACGTGCGTCGGCCGGGTGCCGACGTACGCGGCGAGCATCGCCGAGATGAGAAGCGCCAGCGCCACGAGGATCCCAAGCTGGCGCCACGGGACCCGCGTCGCCGGGACGCGTGACCGAGCGATATCCACTGGAAGCCACCTTTCGATGGAGGCCCAGGCAGGTCGCTGCCGCGTGGCGGCGGTCCGCCCGAGGATGTCAGTCAGGTAATCGGGCGTGGCGGGCACCGCAAGGTCGGTCAGCGCCGAGGGCAGACGCCGCTCGAACGTGTCGATCGGGGTCATGCCAGCCGCCCTTCTGGCACCGCCGGCGTCTCGACCACCGCATCGCCGTCGACCGTCACCCGCAGGAGACCGATCGCCCGATGCAGCCGGGACTTGGCCGTGCCGAGCGGGATGCCGAGAGCGGAGGCGACCTCCGGCAACGGCATCCCGAGGAAGTAATGGAGCACCACGATCGCGCGCCAGCTGGGCTCGAGGGCCCGCAAGCCGCGATCGAGGAGATCGCGATCGACGACGTCCGACGTGAAGTCGGCAGTCATCGGGATGAGGATCGGCGTGAGCTCGACCTCGATGGCACGCCGTCGACGGCGCCGCATCATGTCGAGACAGGCGTTGACGAGCAGTCGATGAAGCCAGGCGTCGAACCGCTCGACGTCGCGCAACGTCGGCAGGTCCCGCCAGCTTCGGACCATCGCCTCCTGGACGGCGTCTCGCGCGAGCTCACCATCGCGGAGGATCAGGCGAGCGGCCGCGTCCAGCCGCGCGATGGACGCGCTGGCGAGCACGGCGAAGGCGTCATGATCGCCACGCTGCGCTCGCTCGACGAGTCCTCGCTGGTCCACGGTCGCCTCAGGACATCGGCACGACCGAGGAGGCCGTGCTCGACATCCTATGGCGCCGTCGTCACCCGAATCGTTCCGGGCGAGGACCTGTCAGTTCGTGGCGATCCGCTGCCAATCGATATCGGGGCCGGACTTCCACGGAACGGTCGTCCAGTCCCCGCCGTTCGGGTCGAGGAGGAATGCGTTGGTCACGGTGCTGTCGTCGGGAAACATCAGGATCTTGGTCGAGTCCGGCGACCACCAGAAGTGGGCCGTGCCCGAAAGGACCGGTCCCGTCTGGATGATCGGCCCTGTGCCATCGGCTCGAATGACCGCGATGCCGTTGGTCGGTCCGGTCAGCGGATCGCGCCAGAAGGCGATCCGGGTGCCATCCGGCGACACGCGGGCAACGCCGTCCCACGACGTCCCGGGATTCTGGATGAACTCGTGATAGTCACTCCCATCCGCGTTCATCGTGTACATCTGGCAGCAACCGCGCTCGCCATCGCTGGCGTCGTCGGTCCATTTCTGGAAGAAGATGCGGTTCCCATCGCCGGAATAAACGAAGTTGCCGAAATCGAGGCCGGGATCCGTGCCCTCTTCGAGTGGGCTGATCGCGTGCGGATCGGACCCGTCGGCCCCCATGACGAACAGGCCGTACTTTCCGTCCTTGACGCCGAGGTACAGGATCTGGCGGCCGTCGGGCGGACGCCACGTGATCTCGATGACCCCTTCCTCCATCGGGAAACGTTGGGTGGGTTCGTTCCCGAACGTCGGGACGATCTCCATCTGATTGACCGAGCAGGTCGTGACCGCGCCGCACCCCGCGCTCGGCCGCCTGGGCTGGATGATCGCCATCCGGCCGTCCGGCGTGTAGTTCGCGTACTTCAGGTCGCGGATCGGCTTCGCGTTGACCTTGCGAAGACCGGAACCGTCAGGGCGGACGACGTAGATGTCCGCGTCAGGAACGCCTCCGACACCGGGGGGAACGTCCCGGATGAAACCGAGCTGGGAGCCGTCGTATGAGAACGAGGCTCCCCAGTCGTGCTCCGGCCCGCCGGCGATCAGGCGGGTCTGGCCCGTCGCCAGGTCGCCGACATAGATGTCGCCGCCCTGCTCGAATGGGATCAGGCCGTTCGCTGCCGGTCCGAACGG
>DATNFQ010000045.1:0-6886 GCA_035606295.1 Patescibacteria group bacterium | reverse complement strand
CGGGTTCCGGAAGGTGATCTGGGTGACGCCGGTCGTGAGCCGGATCGACGTCGTGGCGCAGGCCAGTCCGGTGAGCGTCGTCCACGACTCGAACCACGGGCTTGGCGGGTGGGTCCAATCGACGAAGTGGTCAGGGAGGGCGACAACCTCGATGCCGAGCTGTTCCAGACGGACGACCCGGCTCCGCAGGTCCTCCCATGGGACGTTGGGCAGGCACAGGACCTGGAACCGCAGCGGGGCCACGCCGCATTCTGGCATGGCGCCCCGGGGTCTACGGGGTGCGCTTCCTGGCCAACCCCGCGCCCGGCGGCAGCTCCTCGATCTCCGGCATCGCGTCCGCGTCCAGCGTGCCCAGCGACCACGGCGTCGCCTCGAATCCACCGGGCCGACGTCCGGCGGCACGCAGACCCCGTGCTGCCACGATGCCCAGGAGCGTGAGGGCCACGATCAACGCCCATGGGAATTGCCGGTAGTCGACGCCGCCGACGATCGAGAAATCGGCATTCGACGTATTGCCCGAGTCGTCGGTGGCGCTCAGCCGGATGTCCTGCGGCCACGGCGCCAGGCGCGTCACGACCGTGAATCGGCCGCGCTGGTCGACATCGATGGTCGCGCCGTCGACGCTCACCTTCGACCCTGGCTCGGTCCGGCCCGAAAGGTCAGTGAGGAACGGCCAGACCGGGTTGGTGAACGGCGTCTCCAGGTTGAGCGTCGGGCCCGTGATGTCGCGGGTGACGGTGCCCACGACGGGCTCCCCGACCTCGCCCCAGTCGTTGATCGCGACGACCTGCACACCCCAGCGGCCCGTAGAGGTCGTTCCGGCAGCCTTGATATCGCCGAGCGACAGCGTCGTATATGCACCATCCCTGCCGAACTCGTTCCCGGGCGGGACGGGCACTCGGGCGATCCGCGCCACGGCGTCGCTCGAGGTCGGCGCGACGAACGCGTCCCGCATGCCCGGCACGGTCGTCGATCCATCCTCGTCGTCGGTGAGTGGTTGCACCGTGACGAACATCCGCGTGCCGGTGAACCCGGGCATCGTCGTCATGCCGTCGCGACCCGTGGTCGGCTCGATGGTCGTCCTCGGGACGGGGAAGTCGTGGAAGTAGACGACATCACTGGCGCGCGTCTCGGACATCACGAACGGGGTCGACGGGCCGTGGCGCCACCAGCCGGCCGGCGCGGCCGCCCATGGCGTCGGGCTCGTTGGCACACCCGCTTTCGGATCCCAGCTCATGCCCGCGGCGACGAGGGCCGTCCGCCGACCATCGATGGGCAGGATCGCCAGAAGGCGCGTCGCCACCCACGACGCGCCCGACCGGAGCTGGACGGGACCGCACGGTTCGATCGCACCGGGCACGACCAGGTCCGGGCAGCCGGTCTCGGCGAGATCACCGAGCCACGCGCTGGCGACACCGTGGGCGTTGAGGTCGTTGGCCGTGCCCGCGACGATCAGCGGCCAGCGCCCGGCGCCGATCTGATCCGGCCCGAGCGAACTGATGTCACTCACGTGCGTCGACCCATCACGACCGATCCGCAGGTGCGCGGAATGCAGACCGTCGTTGGCCAGCCATGCCAGGCGCGCGCTGCCGTCAGGGCCGGACGTGTCGGGCCCGGCCACGATCGGGACGCCAGGACCGGGGGTGATCATCCGCGGGGCATGACCGGAGCCGTCAACGAGCGAGACGCCGTCGTTCAGCGCCACCACAGCGGCGTCACGACCGCCCGCCTCCGGCAGGCGGAGCGGCGGGGGCATGGCCGGGACATCCGGCGCGGCGATGCCCGGTCCGATGGTGGTGACGGTGCCATCGCGCAACCGGATCACGACCAACCCGGATCGGCCTTGACCGCCCGGCGGGCAGTCGGGAGCGGCACCCACAAGGAGGTCGTCGCCGGGCACGGGGTCGAAGCGTCCGATGACGCCATATCCCAGCTGCCCGGGACGCTGGATCGACCGCCGGACGGCCAAGTTGGCCGAGTCGAGGATGTCGAGGGTCGTGGTCCCGCACGAGCCCGACGCGTCGTACCTGGGTCGCAGACCGAGGACGAGCTCAGGGCTGCCGAGCCCGTCGACGTCGGCGGCCCCGGCGTCCTCCACGGCTCGGTCGATCGTCGACCGACCGGACTCGACCAGTGTCGGCGCTCCACCCTCATCGCGAACCTGGACGCCGACGACGACAGCGCGGCCATCGCCGGGGGCGGTCGTCGAGCTCGTGGCGATGAGCGCGTAGTGACGGTCGCCCAGGGCGATCAGCCAGCGAGCGTCGAGGTCGCTCTCGCCGAGCTCGATGTCGTGGACGGCGACGCGGTCCCAGCTGCTGGCCCGTCGAAGGATCGAGACGCGCGCCTGGTTCGGCTCGACGGGGTCGGCATCGAGGACGAGCAGGTCGGGCGTGGTGTCCGCGCTCGAACCTGGCGCCGACGGGATGACGGCCAGGTCGGCCATGGGTGATTCGAGGCGGCTCTGCGGGGCGGGCGGGTCCGCGGCCAGCGCCCCAGGGACGACACCGAAACCGAGGGCGATCCCCAGAGCGGCCGCCCAGCCACAGGTTCGTCGTGCTCGGTTCGGAGCGGTCATGGCGCCCTCACTCGCCGGCCATCGTACCCCCGGCGGCGCCAAGCGCCCCGCGATGCTAGCCTCGGCCTGTGGGTCCCTTGCGCGTCGCGACGCTCGCGTTCCTCGCCGTGCTCGTGCTGGCGGGTTGTGGCTCGGTCATGGTCACCCCGCCGGCGCCGACACCGGCCGACTTCACCGGCATCGCGACGGAGCTGACGAAGCGGGGACTGGTCCTGGACAAGCTCGTCTCCGGCGATGCTGGCTGTGAAGACCCGACGCTGATCCAGACCGCGATCGGGTTCGATGCAAAGGGCCTCGATCAGGCAGACCCTGTCCGACTCCGCATCTACATCTTCCGGAACCGCGACGCGTTCGATCGATTGCGCTCCACGGTGGATACGTGCGCACGGTCGTACGTTACCGATCCCGACACCTATGAGGCGTTCGAACAGTCGCCGTACGTGCTGACTGGCGTGGGCCCGTTCCCGCCGAAGTTCAAGGCGGTCCTCCAGCAGGCACTGGAGGCGGCCGCCGGCGACGGGGACTAACGTCAGGGGCCCCACCTTCCCATCCCCGATGGGACGTCCGAGCCACGGTCTTTCCGGCGTGAGCCCGGGAACCTGTGGTCATGCCCACCGCCCCTCGACCCGTGCGGTCGTTGCTGGCTCTCGCTCTTGTCGCCAACCTCGTCGCGATCACCGCCCCGACCGCGGCGCTGGCCCTTCAACGGGTCGGTGACGAGCGCGGATCGGTCGCGCCCGCCGCCTGGCTGCCGGTAGCCGCCGATGCGGCGGATCGGGTCGAGGCCGCGCTCGCGGCGGAGACGGTATCTGCCGAGGCTCGGCCCATCTTCGCGCCGATCCCCGCCGGCTGGACCGCCCGACCTACCCCCAGCGTCCCGACGCCGAAGCCCACGACCGTCAAGAAGGGTGCTGCCAAAAGCACCACCCTGGTCCGATCGTCGGGCTTCCACGGTCGGAACCATGTGTGGATCCCGGCGCTCGGCATCTCGCGCTCGACGACCGGCTACTCGTGCTCATCGTCGTTCTACCCGGGCAACCGCGTGTATCGCTGGGGGTGCGCCGGGCGCAACAACGTCTACCTGTTCGGGCATGCGCACAGCGTCTTCAGGCCGCTTCACGATGCGTATGTGCGGGGCTCGCTGCGCAAGGGGATCAAGGTCTACTACGCCGACGGCAGCGGGCACGTGTCGACCTATGCGGTCCGCTGGTGGCGCCTGACGACGCCGGAGAACGGTGCCTGGGCATACGCCGGTCAGTCGCGCCCGACGCTCACCCTCCAGACCTGTGTGGGCTCCCGGAGCCAGTACCGCCTGATCGTCCGACTGACACGCGTCTAGCTGGGCGCGGGTCTAGACGACCCGCAGACCCAGGATCTTCCTCGCGATCACCAGGCGCTGGACCTGACTGGTCCCCTCCCCGATCTCCGTCAGCTTCGCGTCCCGCAGGTAGCGCTCGACCGGATAGTCGGTCGTGTAGCCGTAGCCGCCGTGGATCTGGATCGCGGCGTTGGTCGCACGTGAGCTGACCTCGGACGCGAACAGCTTCGCCTCGGCTGCGACCAGCCCGTAGTCGCGGCCCTGGTCCTTGAGCCAGGCCGACTTCCAGACCAGCGACCGGGCGGCGTCGATCTCCGTCGCCATGTCGGCGACCATGAAGGCCACGCCCTGGAAGCTGCCGATCGGCCGGCCGAATTGCTCGCGCGTCTGGGCGTAGGGGATGCTGGCGTCGAGCGCGGCCTGCGCCAGACCGACGGCCAGGGCACCGATGGAGATCCGCCCTCCATCGAGGATCTTGAGGAACGTCCGGAATCCCTCGCCCTTGGTACCGAGCAGGTTCTCGGCGGGGATCCGTGCGTTCTCGAACCGCAGCTCGCCGGTCGCCGATGCATGGAGCCCGAGCTTGTCCTCGAGTCGACCGACGCTGAACCCCGGCGTGTCGGCGGGGACGATGAAGGCGCTGATCTCCGCGTCGCCCTTGTCGGTCGTACCGGTCCGCGCCGTGACGACGTACGTGCCAGCGTGGCCGGCGTTCGTGATGAAGCGCTTCGAGCCATCGATGACCCAGCAGTCGTCCTCGAGTCGGGCCGTCGTGCGGGTGCCGCCGGCGTCCGAGCCGGCTCCCGGTTCCGTGAGTCCGTATGCACCGAGGACCTTGCCGCTCGCCATCGGGACGAGGTAGCGCTGCTTCTGGTCGTCGGTGCCCGCGAGGTGGAGCGGGCCACAGCCAAGGCTCGTGTGCGCCGCCACGATGAGGCCGAGCGAGCCCCATACACGCCCGATCTCCTCGACGGCGATCGCGTATGCCAGCGTGTCGAGCCCGGCGCCACCTTCGTCCTCCGGGATCGGGATGCCGAGCCAGCCGAGCTCGCCGATCTTCGTGACGATCTCGGTCGGGAAGCGCCGTTCGCGCTCGTGCTCGTCGATGACCGGCGCGACCTCGGTCGTCATGAAGTCCCGGATCGTGTCACGCAGGAGTGCGTGCTCCGGCGCGAGGTCGAGGTCCATCGCGGCCGAGCCTATCACCGGAGCAGGTCTCCGGTGCCGGTGCTAGCCTTCCCGGACGATGTCCGAGCCGCGGAGCGCCCACGACGCGCCGGCCGCCCTGCCGCCCCTCCCGGGAGCGATCGGTGGCTCGTCAGGACTCAGGCGCAACCTGTTGATGCGACTCCGCCGCGAGGGCCCGTCGGCGCCCGAGGAGCTGGCGACCGCGCTTGGCGCGAGCCGCACGGGCGTGCTCCAGCAGCTCCACGCGCTCGAGGCCGCGGGGCTCGTGAGCCGTCGATCCGTTCGTCACGGCGTCGGCCGGCCACGCCACGTCTACGACGTGACCGAGGCTGCGCAGGACCTCTTCCCGACGAACTACGACGGGCTGGCCGTCGGGCTGCTCGCCGCGATCCGGTCGATCGGCGGGGACGGCCTCGTCGATGACGTCTTCGAGGAGCGTCGCCGCACGACGACCGAACGCGTCCGGCGTCGCCTCGCCGAGCGGCTACCGGCCGACGCGCCGTTGGTCGACCGAGCGCGCGAGCTCGCCGTCATACAGGACGAGCAGGGCTACCTCGCCGAGATCATGCTCGGGACCGATGGGGTGATACGCCTCGTCGAGCGCAATTGCGCGATCCACCGCGTCGCCGCTGATACGACGGCCGCGTGCCGCGCCGAGCTCGAGCTGTTTCGCGAGCTCCTCGGTCCCGACGTGGTTCGCGAGACGCACATCGCGACCGGCGACCGCTGCTGCACCTACCGGATCGGCGGCGCGAGCGCCTGATCGCGGAGCGCGTACCGGTGGTGTGAAGGGCTCTCGATGTAAGCAGCCCGCAATGCCTCGTCCGGCGAGGGGAGAACCCGAACGAGGTTCCGGGACCTACCGTCTCCACCATGGGGACGTATACGAACCCGGGCATCGTGGACCTCGAGCGAGGTCCACGCATCGTGTGCATCCCGTCGGCGGATCACGAGATGTGCGACGTCGTCCGCCGCGTCTATACGTCGAGCCCGTGGGTCACCCCCGAGAGGCTCCAGGCAGCGCTCCGAGCGATCTACCCGACGGCCGTGGTCCGGCGTCGCGAGCTATCCGGCGAGCCCGTGCCTACGTGGTACGTGTTCCGGGAGCGCGCATAGCTAGACGTTCAGGACGGACAGGCGTCGCCGACAAGCCCTTATAACGGACCATCGTCCCATCGACGAACGCGTGGGGCGTCGAGACCCCCGGTGACCACCGCCGGGGGAACGATCGTCCGCCCGGAGGTCTCATTGGGTAGCAACGTTGCTTGCGCGTGTCCGTTAGGGCATGCCGCAGCGCAGCCGCTTCACACGAGGCCCTTACGACTGACTCCTCGACGGGGCCGAAAGGCGGATCGCTAGGTATCCGGATCAGACGGTCGCGTGCCGCGATCTTCACCCCTATTTCGCAGACCCGCCACTCATAGTGGGTGAAGCGTCCTGCCCAGGGACGCGGAGATGGGAGCCTGATGGATGGACCTCGCCCTCGTCGAGGCGGCACGGTCCGGGGACGAAGAGGCCTTTGCCTCCATCGCTCGTGGCTACGCTGACCGGCTGTTCGTCGTCGCGCATCGGATCCTGCGTGACGTCGGACGCGCCGAGGATGCCGTCCAGCAGACCCTCGTCACGGCGTGGCGGGAGCTGCCGGCACTTCGAGATACGTCGCGCTTCGAGGCCTGGATCCATCGGATCCTGGTCAACGCCTGCTACGCCGAGGCCAAGCGGGCGTCGAAGTGGTCCGCCAATGTCGTGGTGCTGCCCGTCGACGGGCCCGCGTCGCGCGACACGACCCAAGACGTCGTCAT
>DATNFQ010000044.1:0-7269 GCA_035606295.1 Patescibacteria group bacterium | reverse complement strand
CTCGAGATCGCCCGCTCCGTCACGCCCCGCCCGATCACCGACGTCGCCGCCGACCTGGGACTGCGCGACGACGAGATCGAGCTCTACGGACGCACCAAGGCGAAGGTCACGCTCGACGCGATCCGGCGGGTCGAGGCAGAGCTGCCGCGCGGCAAGTACGTTGTCGTGACGGCGATCACCCCGACGCCCCTCGGCGAGGGCAAATCGACCACGACGGTCGGCCTGGGTCAGGGCCTGAACCACGTCGGCCACCGGGCGGCGATCTGCATCCGCCAGCCCTCCCTGGGGCCGGTGTTCGGGATCAAGGGCGGGGCCGCCGGCGGGGGCTACAGCCAGGTCATTCCGATGGCCGATTTCAACCTCCACCTGACCGGCGACGTCCACGCGATCGGCGCGGCCCACAACCTCGCGGCGGCGTTCCTCGACAACCACCTCCACCACGGCAACGCCCTCGGCATCGATCCGTTCTCGATCCTCTGGCCGCGGGTCGTGGACATCAGCGATCGCGCGGTGCGCAAGGTGATCGTCGGGCTCGGCGGCAAGGAGAACGGGATCCCCCGCGAGACCGAGTTCGTGATCACCGTCGCCTCGGAAGTGATGGCGGTGCTCGCCCTCGCGACCGACCTCTTCGACCTGCGCGACCGACTGGGGCGGATGGTCCTCGCGACCCGCACGGATGGCTCGCCTGTCACAGCCGAGGATCTGGGCGTCGCCGGGGCAATGACCGTGCTGCTTCGCGACGCGATCAAGCCGAACCTGCTCCAGACTCTCGAAGGCGGTCCGGCGTTCGTGCATTGCGGCCCGTTCGGGAACATCGCGCACGGCAACAACTCGATCATCGCGGACCGTTTGGCGCTGGTGACGAACGACATCGTGTGCACCGAGGCGGGGTTCGGTGCCGACATGGGTGCCGAGAAGTTCTTCGACATCAAGTGCCGGGCTTCCGGACTGGCGCCCGACGCGGCCGTCGTCGTCGCCACGGTCCGGGCACTCAAGATGCACGGCGGTGTCGGCAAGATCGTGGCTGGCAAGCCGCTCGATCCGGCGCTCCTCGAGGAGAACGTCGAGGCTGTGCGTACCGGTGCGTCGAATCTGGCCGCGCACATCGCGACGGTCCGCAAGTACGGCATCCCGGCCGTCGTCGCGATCAACTCATTCCCGACCGACACCCCGGCCGAGGTCGAGGCGATCAGCGAGGTCGCGCTGGCGGCCGGCGCTCGCGACGCCGTGGTCGCAACACACTTCACCGACGGCGGTGCCGGTGCGACCGATCTTGCGGAGGCCGTGTGGGCCGCAGCCGAGGATCCGTCGCGCTCGTTCCGGTTGCTCTACCCGGATGAGGCGCCGCTCGGCGAAAAGATCCTGACCATCGTGAAGGAGATCTACGGCGGCGATGGCATCGAGCTGACGCCGGCGGCGCAGAAGTCGCTGAAGCTCTACGAGTCGATGGGCTTCGGCAACCTGCCGATCTGCATGGCGAAGACGCAGTACTCGATCAGCCACGACGCCGCGCTCAAGGGTGCGCCGAAGGGCTTCACCGTCCCGATCCGCGAGATCCGGCTATCCGCAGGCGCTGGCTTCGTGACGCCGCTGTGCGGCGAGATGCGGACGATGCCGGGTCTGCCCTCGAAGCCGGGCGGCGAGAACATCGATATCGATGCCGAAGGGAACGTCGTCGGGCTCTTCTAGCGGCATCAGCGCCCGAGAAGCGCAGCGGCACAGGCGTCGAAGGCGACGGCCCTAGAGCATCCCAGTCGTCGACGCGAACGCCCAGACGATCACAAGGGCGAGGACGACGCCGAGGATGCCGGCGCCCCAGGCGATGACGTCGATCGGGCCGAGGGGCATCGAGTCGTCATGCGCGTGATCGTCGTGCCCGTGGTCCTCGCCGTGGTCGTCGAGCGCGTGGTGGGCGATCGCTCCGGCGTGGCCCGGAACGTCAGCGTCGTGCGGCGAGCTCGTCATCACGGGCATTGTGGCAGACCGCCGACCGGCGCTGGCTCCTAGACTCGTCGCACGATGGCCGAGCCCACGGACGCCTCCCTCATCGCAAGCCTGCGCGGTCTCGACCGCGACGGTCGGTGGCTGTTCGCGCTCCGTACGATCCGGATGTTCGGATACGGGTTCCTCGCGGTCGTCCTGGTCCTGTATCTCGCCGCAAGCGGCCTCGATCCCCTGGCGATCGGCGCGGTCCTCACGCTCACGCTCGTCGGCGACACGATCGTCTCGCTGTGGCTCACGACCCACGCAGATCGGCTCGGGCGACGCAGGGTCCTGATCGCCGGCAGCCTGCTGGTCGTCATCGCGGGCGTCGTCTTCTCACTCACCGACCTGCTGCCACTCCTGATCCTCGCAGGGATCGTCGGCGTCATCTCGCCGACCGGGAACGAGGTGGGACCCTTCCTCGCGATCGAGCAGGCATCGCTGACCCAGGTCGTCTCCGCGCGCCGCCGGACCGCGACCTTCGCCTGGTACAACGTCGCGGGGTACGTCGCGACGGCAACGGGTGCCCTGATCGCCGGGCTCCTGAGCCAGGCCCTGATCTCCGCCGGTTGGCACGAGGTGGACGCCTACCGGGCGGTGGTCGTCGTGTATGCCGCGATCGGGCTGGTGATGGCTGTCCTCGCGACCCGTCTCAGTCCGGATATCGAGGTTCCGGCGGCCGAAGCTCGCCCCGATGACGGCATCGCGCGCCGCCTCGGCCTCGGTCAGTCTCGCTCCGTGGTCCTCCGGCTCTCGGCGCTCTTCTCGCTGGATGCCTTCGCCGGTGGATTCATCCCCCAGAGCCTGATGGCTTACTGGTTCGCCCTGCATTTCGGCGTCAGCCCGGCGACCCTCGGCGCGATCTTCTTCGCGGCCAACCTGCTCGCCGCCGTCTCGTCGCTTTCCGCGGCGAGGATCGCCGCCCGGATCGGCCTGATCGAGACGATGGTGTTCACCCACTTGCCGTCGAACGTGCTGCTGATCCTCGTCCCGCTGATGCCGACCCTCCCGCTCGCGGTCCTGATGCTGCTGCTGCGCTTCACGCTCAGCCAGATGGACGTGCCGACCCGGCAGTCCTACGTCATGGCGGTCGTCCAGCCCGACGAGCGCTCGGCGGCAGCCGGGGTCACCGGCATCGCCCGCACGATCGGCGCAGCGATCTCACCGTCGTTCTCGAGCGTGCTCGTCGCGACCGCCGCCACCGCCGCGCTTCCGTTCTACCTCGCCGGTGGACTGAAGATCGTCTACGACATCCTCATCTATCGAGACTTCCGGAAAGTGCGACCCGAGGAAGAGACCGCGAGCTAGGCCTTCGCGCGACCCGGTCGACCGGGCATCCCGAGCCGCCACCAGACGAACAGGACGATCGCCACCACGACCGCAACCGCGATGGCCAGGTCGAACGGCTGGAGCGCATGCCGGATGTCGACCCAGTGAGCGCCAAGCTGGACGCCCGCGAAGACGAGCAGGATCGACCACACGAACGCACCCAGCGTCGAGTAGACGATGAAGGTCACGAGCGGCATCCGCGCGACGCCGGCCGGGAACGAGATGAACGTACGGACGATCGGCAGGAGCCGCCCGATGAAGACAGTCGCGGCTCCGTACTTCTGGAAGAAGCGATCGGCGGCCTCGATCTCGTGCGGTCGGATCAGGAGGTAGCGACCGTAGCGTTCGAGGAAGGGCCGGCCCCCGTACGCGCCGATCGCGTAGGCGATCAGCGATCCGAGGGTGTTCCCGATCGTTGCGACGATCGCCACGATCCAGAACGACCACGCCTGACCCGTCAGCGGCTCGATCTGGCTGGTGTCCGATACCAGGAACCCGGCGTACGGAAGGATGAGCTCCGAGGGCAGCGGCACCATCGCGGACTCGATGGCCATGGCGAGCATGACGCCGACATACCCGACCGCGCCGTACAGGCTGTTCAGGAACGGGATCACGATCTCGTCGATGAAGGCGAGCACGCATACCTCGGGTGACGAAAAGGGGTCGGCGCGCCCGAGGATAGCCGACTATCCTCCGGCGGTGAGTCCCCCACAGGTCCCAGACGAGGGCTCGGGCCGCGCGTCCCACGCAGGAGGTACTCGCGCCGTCGTCCTGACCGGGGCCGACCTCTCGATCGACGACATCGAGGCGGTCGCGCGATACGGGGCGACCGTCCGCCTCGATGACGATGCACGCGGCCGGATGCAGGAAGCACGCGACGTCATCGATGCCCTGGTCGATGCGGGCGAGGTCGTCTACGGTGTGACGACCGGCTTCGGTGATCTCGCCACGACGTTCATCGAAAAGGGCCAGACCGGCCAGCTCCAGCAGAACCTGCTGATGAGCCACGCCACCGGCGTCGGCGCTCCCTTCCCGCGCGACGTGGTCCGGGCGATGCTCCTGCTGCGCGCGAATACGCTCGCCCTCGGTCATAGCGGCTGTCGACCACTGCTCGTCGACCGGCTGATCGACTTCCTCGGGCACGGCATCCACCCCGTCGTCCCGGAGCAGGGGAGTCTCGGCGCATCGGGCGATCTTGCTCCGCTCGCGCACCTGGCCCTGCCGCTGATCGGCCGGGGAGAGGTGGAGCTGGCGGGACGCGTCATGTCCGCTGCCGATGCGCTCGCCGAAGCCGGTCTCGAGCCGCTGGAGCTCGAGGCGAAGGAAGGACTCGCGCTGCTCAACGGCACCCAGATGATGGGCGCCCTCGCCGCGCTGTTCCTGGCCGACGCCGATCGCCTCGCGAGGACGGCGAGCGTGGCGGCGGCCATCTCGGTCGAGGCGTTACTCGGGACCGACGTCGCGTTCTCAGCCGCGTACCAGCTGGCGCGCCCGCATCCAGGCCAGGTCGCCGTGGCGGCCGAGATGCGCCACTTGCTCCGCGAGAGTGGTCTCCAGCAGGCGCATCACGGGTCGACGCACAAGGTGCAGGACCCGTACTCCCTCAGGTGCGTGCCGCAGGTCCACGGAGCGGTCCGTGATGCGCTCGACCAGCTCCGCCGCGTGCTGGATATCGAACTCAACTCCGCCACCGACAACCCGCTGGTATTCCCCGACGGTGGCGTGGCCGATGGGAGCGCGATCGCCACCGGAGGTGGGCGGGTCATCAGCGGCGGCAACTTCCACGGGGAGCCGCTCGCCTTGGCCCTCGACTACGCGAAGCTGGCGGTCGCCGAGCTGGGGTCGATCAGCGAACGTCGGATCGCGCTGCTCGTGGACCCGCGTCTCAACGGTGGATTGTCACCGTTCCTCGCCACGTCGCCGGGTGTCGAGTCCGGGATGATGATCTACCAGTACACGGCTGCGGCGCTGGCCTCCGAACACAAGGTCCTGGCCCACCCGGCATCGGTGGACTCGATCCCGACGTCGGCCAACCAGGAGGACCACGTCTCGATGGGATCGATCGCCGCCCGCCACGCACGACTGGTGCTCGACGGCGTCCAGCGCATCGTCTCGATCGAGCTCTTGGTCGCGGCGCAGGCCCTCGATCTGCGCCTCGAGTCGATGTCGACAGATGGCACTGGACCGGCGCCGGAGCCGGGTGCCGGCGTTGCCGAGGCGTCACGGCGGATCCGCCGTGACGTCGCCCACCTGGATCGAGACCGCGAGCCCGGCCCGGATCTTGCGGCCGCGTACGCGCTGGTCAGGGATGGCGCCCTGGTCGAACTGACGGAGGGCGCCGAGCGTCCCGGTTGACCCGACGAGACGGCGTCAGCGGTACGGCAGGCCCCGACGCCAGGGCGGGGTCGGATCGGTTCCGGCGGTCCGCATCCCCATCCGGCTCAGCAGACCGTTGATCTCGTCCCGGTAGCGGGCGCCTTCCGGGCGCTCCGCGAGCCAGAGCAGATATCCCGGATCGATCCGCGCGATCTCGCCGAGCGACCAGCCGACATGGCGGCCGAAGGGGACGACGCTCCCCGAGGGGTTGCCCGGAGGATCGCCCGCGCCGCCGGTCCCGTCATGCGGCGTCGATTCGCGATGGTCGCGCTCGTAGGCAGCACGTCGTTCGGCGGTCTTGATCGCGTCGTACGCGGCATTGATCCGCATCATCCGTCGGCTCGCGGCGTCGCCGGCGACGTCGGGATGGTGCCGCCGCGCCAGGCGGCGATGGGCACGCGCGACCGCCGCATCATCGGCATCGCGCGATAGACCCAGGACGACATAGGCGTCGCCCTCGACCCGTTCGAGCATGCTATGAGTCCCCGAGCCGGCAGCGCCCCGAGCACTGCGCCTGGGCGGACTCTAGCGCGCCGATCCGCTGGTTTGAATGGGGTTCGGGGCGTCCGTGCAACGGGACTTTCGGCGGTGCGTGCCAGCGAGTCAGGACCGGCTGAAGCGACCCCACGTCCCGTCCGCAGTGGCATATGCCCGTCGCCGAGGGATGCCCATACCGATGAGGATGTCGTCGATCTCATCCCGGTAGGGTTCGCCTTCAGCGCGGTCCGCCAACCACACGAGATATCCCGCGTCGACGCGCGCGATCTCGCCGAGCGACCAGCCGACATGCCGCCCGAAGTCGAGGACGCTGCCGGACGGTCGACCGGGTGGTGGCCCTGCGCCGGCTGTCCCGTCGCGTGGTGGTGGCGGGGTACGGACCGCGTCGTACTTCGCCCGCGCCGCGGCGTCACGGATCGCTTCGAATGCCGCGTTGATGTGCATCATCTGCCGAGTAGCCGACTCGCCAGCGAGATCGGGATGATGGCGTCGCGCCATACGCCGATGGGCGCTCGCGATCGTCTTGTCATCCGCGTTCCGATCGACGCCCAGGACGGCGTAGGCGTCGCTGCTGCCGGCGTCCGGCACGGGCATGCGTCAACTCTCCCCCTCCCGGACGGTCGGTGCGGCTCGGACAGCACCGGGCATCCTGCCCGGCACTCTACCCGCCTCCGGTCGGCGTTGCAGGATCGCGGTGCACCGTAGACTCGACCGGTCATGGCCACCGAGACCGGTCGGATCACGATCGTCGATATCACCGACGAAACGACGTTCGGCCGCATCCCACCCTGCGCCGATCCGACGTTCGACCATCGGTCGTGCGACTACTGGGAGGACGCCGACCGCGGGTCGAAGGCGATCCGGCTCGATTGGCTCGAGCCGCGACAGACCGATCCGGCGCCACCGGCCCGGACTTCGAAGGCATCGAACCCGTTCCTGGCGGATCTCGAGGAACGAGGCGCGAATCCGTTCGCACCCCTGGGCGGAGGTGGAGGAGCGTTCAACCCGTTCCTCGACGATGACGACACCGCCCACGACAATCCGTTTGCGCCCAGGAAGGCGGCCCGCTCGACCGTCGGTGAG
>DATNFQ010000043.1:0-6185 GCA_035606295.1 Patescibacteria group bacterium | reverse complement strand
CGGGGCGGACACCGCGATCCTCGCCTATAGCGGGATCTCCGTGAAGATGCTCGTCGATCGGACGTTCGGCGCCGACCAAACGACGATGTTCACGGTCGACTACGAGATCGGCGGGTCAGCCCAGCAGCACGACCACCCGTTCGAGGAGGCATACCTTTTCCTCGCCGGCGAGGTCGAGGGTGAGATGGACGGGCAGACGTACACGTTCCGTCCTGGTGACTGGGCGTTCGCCCCGGTCGGCTCGGTGCACGGCTTCTACAACACCGGATCCGAACGGGTGCGCTGGCTCGAAACGCAAGCGCCCCAACCGCCGGCGCGCAACTCGTATCGATGGGTGGCGAGCTGGGAGAAGTACGCGGAGCGGCTCAAGGCGAGGTGACGCACTGATGGGAGACGGAGCGGTCGTCGTCGTTGGCGGAACGCGAGGGATCGGGCTCGAGCTCGTCCGGCACTACGCCAACGCGGGTCGTGAGGTCGTGCTGCACGGGCGGTCGGACACGGTCGCGGATGCCGTCGCAGAAACCGGCGGCAACACGCGTGGGCTGACGTTCGATCTCGCAGACCCGCACTCGATCCGGCCCGCCCTGGCCGACGTCGGTCCGGTCGACCGCCTTGCGTTGGTCGCGATCGACCGCGATCAGAACACGATCGCGGACTACGACATCGACAAGGCGATGCACCTGGTCACGCTCAAGCTCGTCGGCTACGCGACGGTCGTGGCCGCCCTACGAGACAGGCTGTCCGATACGTCCTCGGTCGTCCTGTTCGGCGGCATGGCCAAGGAGCGGCCGTATCCCGGGTCCACGACCGTGACCACCGTCAACGGCGGGGTCGTCGGGTTGACTCGGACGCTGGTAGAGGAGTTGAAGCCGATCCGCGTGAATTCGATCCATCCGGGTGTCGTCGGCGACAGCCCGTACTGGGCGGAGAAGGCCGCCGCTCGGGAGCGCTATACCTCGGAGACGCCGATGGGCCGGTTGGCGCGGATGGACGAGATCGTCGATGCCGCCGTATTCCTGTTGGAGAACACGGCGGTCAACGGCGTTGACTTGATCGTCGATGGGGGTTGGCACTGCCGCTAGCGGCAGGGGCGGGACGAGGTTCTGCCGGGCTATCAGTCGCGCTTCGTTCTGATCTGGAACATCCCGAAGTTCCAAGCGGCGTTCGAATAGCTCGGATCCAGTCGAGAAACAGTGGATTCGCCAATCTTGCCGGTTGATCGGAACGCGGCATGCCCCGTTTTGCGGAAGAACGGTCGTTCAGACGCTGCTTGGAACATGGGGAAGTTCCAAGCGCTTATCTACGCTCGAGCGGCCCCGGCGGCTCCCCAGCGCTTCAGTTCCGCGTCCATGTCGAGGGGCATCACGGCGCCCTTGTTCTCGAACTCGCCCCATGCCTCGCGCGGGACCCGCCACATGATCTCGAACTCGTTGCCGTCCGGATCCGCGCCATAGAGCGACTTACTGACGCCGTGATCCGAGGCGCCGCTCAGCGCGCGCTCCTCTGACAACGTCCGGGCCGCGGCGGCGAGATCGTCGATCGTCGGGACTTCCCACGCCAGGTGGTACAGCCCCACGGAGCCTCGCTGCGGGCGGGGCGCATCCGACCCGACCGAGAACAGGCCGAGGTCGTGGTGGTTCTCGCCACCGGCCGACCGCATGAACACGGCACGGCCGCCGAACGCGCTCTCGACGATCTCGAAGCCGAAGACGCGACCGTAGAAATCGGCGGCCTTGGTCGCGTCGCGGACATAGAGGACGGCGTGATTGAGTCGCGCGACGGGGATGCTCATGACCGTAGTCTGCGCCGATCCGTCCTTCACCTCGGTCGTCACTTGGTGCCTCCACGCTCGGTGGTCTCCGCGCTCACCGTCTCGGGTGCGCCGACGAGCTTCCAACCGGACTGCCACGCGCCGCCGTTCTCGGCGTTGAGCGTGATGTTGAGGAAGGCCAGGCCCTCGAGCTGACGGGCTCGCTTGAGCGGGCCGACATCGACGGGATTGAGACCGATCGATTCGACGAGCTCGAGCACCGTGGCCTTGGCCGTCTCGTCATCGGCCGCGACGAACCCATCGAGCTGGACGCCATCGGCGGTCGGATCGGCCTGGTTCGAGGCAAAGAGCGTGTTGAACGCCTTGACGACCGGGCTCGCCGGCAGCAGCGAGGCGAGATCCTCGGCATTCGAGGACGTGGTGTCCATGTCGAGACCGTTCTCCGTCGGCGCCATGCGGTTGGTCACATCGATGACCGGCTTACCGCTGGCGGGCTGGCGGATCTCGGTGGCGACCTCGCGGATGCTCGTCGCGGGGACGGCCGCGATCACCACGTCGGCCTGGTCGACCGAGGCGGCGTTCGATGAGCCGGCGCTCGCGCCGCTCCATTCAGCGGCCTTCGATGCGTTCTTGGGATCACGCGCGGTGATCGTGACCTTGTGGCCTGCGCGGGTGAGCGCGGTGGCAAGTGCTGTGCCGACGTTGCCGGCTCCGATGATCGCGACCTTCATCCTATGTTCCTCCGTACGGCCCGGGCACCATCCTCGGGCGTTCGTTGCTTCTGCAACCATACTCGATGCTTTATACTGGTGTCAATATCGTTTTGGTGAGGGCAAATGCATGCAGAGCGAACAACCGGCGCCCGAAGAGCGGAGGGGCCGCATCGCGGTCGGATCACAGATCCGCAGATGGCGGACGTCTCGTGGCCGGACGCTCTCACAGGTCGCCGCAAGCAGCGGCCTGAACGTCGGCTATCTCTCGCAGATCGAGAACGACAAGGCCTCGCCGTCGCTTGCGGTGCTCGGCCTGATCGCCGAGGCCCTCGACGTCCCGCCGGCCTGGTTCCTCATGGGCGACGTCCCGGCGCCGGTCGTCGTGCGCGCCGCTGAACGGCCCGTGACGGACGGCACGCTCGGCCGGATCGAGCACGTTGATGGGCGCGGCACGCGGGATGTGACGATCATCGAGGGCACCGCCCAGCCCGGCGGCCGGGTCGGGATGCACTCCCATCCGGGGGACGAGCATCACCTGGTCCTCAGCGGTCGATTTCGGATGACGCAGGGCGAGCACACCGTCGAGCTCGGTCCAGGCGACTACCTCCGATGGGACGGCGCAGTGCCTCACGAGGCCGAGGTGATCGGCGATGAGGAGGCCCGGCTGCTGATCGTCCGGATCCTGCCGCGCGACTGACGAGGCCGGAAGATCGGCGACGTACCATCGCTCGGTGACGCGACGAGCGGTGACCTACGCCTCATATCTGAAGGTCCCGGAACTGCTGGCGCTCCAGCTCGAGCGCTCGACCGGGCCCGATGGCGCCGAACACGACGAGCTGCTCTTCATCGTCGTCCACCAGGTCTACGAGCTCTGGTTCAAGTCGCTGCGCCACGAGCTTCAGGGCGTCCAGATCGCGCTCGAGGACGGCGACACCGACCGCGCCCTTCACCTGCTCAACCGTGTCCTGAAGATCCTCAAGACCCTGGTCGCGCAGGTCGATGTCCTCGAGACCATGACCCCGCTCCAGTTCCTGTCCTTCCGAGATCGGCTCGACTCAGCCTCGGGTTTCGAGTCGGCCGGCTTCCGCGCGATCGAGGCGATGCTCGGCGCTCGGAACGCGGCCGCGGTCGCCGGACAGCCGGAGGGGTCGGCGGCGCGTCAGTCGATCGAGGATGCGCAGGCGGCGACATCCGTCTGGGAGTCGTACCTCGGCTACCTCGTCGAGCGTGGCCATCCCGTGCCGCCGGACGTGGCGGTCCCGGACCCGCGCGTCCAGGAGATCCTCATCGCGGCATACCGCGAGGATCCCGATGCCGGCCTCGTGGCGGAGCGATTGGTCGACCTCGATGAAGGCGTCCAGGAGTGGCGCTATCGCCACGTGAAGATGGTCGAGCGGACGATCGGCACCAAGCGCGGGACGGGAGGTTCGAGCGGCGTCGAGTACCTGCGGACGACGCTGTTCCAGCCGGCCTTCCCTGACCTGTGGGAGATCCGCTCCCGCCTCTGACGTCGACCTGACAGATGGCCGGTGGCGCGCCCTATGCGGCGGTCGCGCGCTCCCGTGGTGTCGCAGGCTCTGTCGTCGGGCCCTCCCAGACGACCGTCGTGCGTCGGCGGCGAGTCCGCCGAGGTGCAGCGACGTCGGCATGGAAGATGGCGACAGCCAGCTCGGCGATGGCTTTCTCCTGGCCCGGGACGAACGACAGTCCGAGCACCTCGGACTGTCCGACCATCCGGTTGCGCCGGATGTCGACCTGGAGTTCCAGTGGACCGGTCGGCAGCTCCATGGTCAGCCACAGTTCGCCGACGTGGAGATCGACCGGTGCCTGGATCCGCACGCCGGCGCCGGTGACCGATAGGTCGACCAGCTCGCCCGGCAATCCCGCGAGCCGGACCGGGACGTGAACGGGCAGGCGAGTGCCGGCGCGTCGATTCCCGGCGAACTTGGAGGAGCGGATGCGCTGGATCGCGGCGAGCAGCAGCCCGAGGTTCATGGCCATGAAGATGGCAGCCCCGATCGCGGCCCACGGCACGGTGTACGTGATCGGCGACACGCCGAGGAGCGTGGCGGTGAACCAGACGATCCCGATCGATGACACCACCGCCAGGCTCGAAAGGAGACGCGGCACCGGAACGCGCTGACCGCTGGTCGCGCTTCGGCCCTTCGGCGTGACCTTGAACTTCGACGCCCGGTCCGGCCAGAAGACAGCGAGCGTCGCTGGCAGGACGGCCGGCATCCGGATGAACTCGAAAAGGATCGACAGGATCGGCGGGTACTGGCCGCGCGACAGGGATCGCATCGCGAAGGACTGGATCGCCAGCGTCGCCAGGAAGACCGGTACGAAGACCTGGCCGGGGGCATCGATCGGGACGGCACCCGTGGCCACGACGGCGAGCGGGATGAGGATGTAGGTCAGCGTCCGCCAGCTGTCGAACCAGCCGAACAGCGTCGTCGCGAACGCGAGGCGCTGGCCGACCGTCAGGCCGGACGAGGTGAGCGGGTTTTCACGGCGCAGTACCTGCATGGCACCGATCGCCCAGCGGTTGCGCTGGAGCAGGTAGCCCGACGCGTCGTCGGGTGCCAGGCCGCGGGCGAGGACCTCGTTGTGATAGGCGCCGGTCCAGCCCTTGCGGTACATCCGGATCGTGGTGTGGATGTCCTCGGTCACGCTGTCGGTGCTCACGCCGCCGACCGAGCGGAGCGCGTCGACCCGGATCATCGCGCACGTCCCGCACCAGAACGGTGCACTCCAGCGGTTCTTCGCGGGGGCGATCACGCGATAGAAGACCGCCTCTTCGTTGAAGACCTTGCCGTCACGCCGCCGCTGATGCTCGAACGATTCGAGGTTATAGAAGTCCTGCGGGGACTGGGCGAAGGCCAGCTTCGGATCGTCGAAATACGGCAGGAGCGCGGTCAGGAAGCGGGCCGTCGGGACGTGGTCCGCGTCCAGGACGCCGATGATGTCGGCGTCGATGTGCTGGAGCGCGTGGTTCAGGTTCCCGGCCTTGGCATGCTCGTTGGACGGACGCGTGATGTAGCGCGCGCCGAGCGTCACGGCAAGCTCGCGGATCTCCTCGCGGTGCCCATCATCGAGGACCCACGTCTCGTGCTTCGGCTTGAGCGCGACCGCCGCCGAGATCGTCGGCAGCAGGACATCGGGGGGCTCGTTGTAGGTCGGGATCAGCACGGCGACACGTTGGCGTCGGCGAGCCGTCGACGGTGCCGGCGGTGCCGCCGCATCGACGTCCCAGAGCGCGATCGCATACAGGACGAGCCCGATCGCGTTGTGCACCTCGGCGACGAACAGCGGGATCGCGACCCACCACCAGTCGAGGGCGATCGTGCTCGTCAGGCGCCAGACGAGGTAGGCGGCCGTGACGGCGATCGCGAACAGCGCGGTGGCGCGGATGACGGTCTGGCGGCGGGGCGATTCTGGCGGCGGTAGCGACCCGTCACGAAAGACCGTCGCAGCCAGCCCGACCTCGCCCCCGGGGCCTGTGGCGTGCATGACCGGACCGTATGGATGCAGACCCCACTGCAGCCATCACGCCGGGGGGCCAGTCCCCGTCAGCCGAAAGTCCTGCCCGACCGGCGGTTGCCGGCCGGATCCCACTCTTGCGGATGTCGTCAGCCCTGCGGTACGGAGGTCACACGAGCGTCGCTGTAACCGTGGCTGGCGATCTCGCGGGCGCGGTCGCG
>DATNFQ010000042.1:0-22651 GCA_035606295.1 Patescibacteria group bacterium | reverse complement strand
CGTCTCCGACCCGGCTGCCTGGAGGCGCTCGCTGCCCTCGCGCAGCAGCGCGCCGGTCAGGGGCGGCGGCCCGCCAGCCTGCCCCAAACGGTCAGCCGACCCCGTCACCGAGCCGGTCCGCCTGGTCGGCCATGCTGAGCGCATCGATCAGGTCATCCAGGTCGCCGTCCATGACGCCCGGCAGGTTGTGCACGGTCTTGCCGATGCGGTGGTCCGTGACGCGGTCCTGCGGGTAGTTGTACGTCCGAACCTTGTCGCTCCGGTCGCCCGAGCCCACCATCGACCGCCGAGCCGCCGAATCCGCCGCGCGCTGCTTCTGGATCTCGAGGTCGAGCAGCCGCGCCCGCAACACGGCCAGCGCCTTCGCCTTGTTCTTGTGCTGGCTCTTCTCGTCCTGGATCTCCACGACCAGCCCGCTCGGCAGGTGGGTGATGCGCACGGCGGAGTCGGTCGTGTTGACGGACTGGCCGCCGGGGCCGGACGAGCGCTTCACGTCGATGCGCAGGTCGCGCTCCTCGTCGATCTGGACCTCGACCTCGTCGGCCTCGGGCAGGACGACGACCGTTGCCGTTGACGTGTGGATCCGCCCGCTCGACTCGGTCGCCGGGATGCGTTGGACACGGTGCACGCCGCCCTCGAACTTGAGCCGGCTGTAGGCGCCGTCGCCGCGGACCTGGACGATCGCCTCCTTGATCCCGTCGATGCCGGTCTCGTTCAGGGACAGGACCTCCGTGTTGAAGCGGTGCCGCGCGGCGTACCTCAGGTACATCCGCAGCAGCTCAGCGGCGAACAACGCGGCTTCCTCGCCGCCGGCGCCACCGCGGACCTCGAGGATCACGTCGCGTTCGTCGTTGGGGTCGCGCGGCAGCAAGAGGACGCGCAGGTCCTCGAGGAGACGCGACTCATCACCCTCGAGGCGGGCGATCTCGTCGCGCGCCATCTGGCGCAGGTCGTCGTCGCCATCACTCGAATCGCGCAGCTCGCGCGCTCCGGAGAGCTCGTCGCGGGTGGCGGTCAGCGTCCTGAACGCGGCGACCGTGGGCTCGAGGCGGGCCAGCTCACGGCCGAGCCTGCGGATCTCGCTGGGGTCGGCGCTGACCTCGGGCCGAGCCAGGTCCGCCTGGAGGTCGTCGTATTGCGCGGCGATCTCGGCGAGCTTCGCGTCGAGATCGGTCATGGCACCGCGGGCGGCTCGTCGGTCGTCGCGGCAGCGACGGGTTCGGTCGCTGGCGCGGGCGTGTCGCCGGATGGGAGCCTGAGGGGGTCCCGCTCGAAGACGGTCGAGCCCGCCGGGATCGGGTTCCCATCAGCCTCGAGGGCCTCCTCCATCGAGGAGATCGCGACCTCGATCATGTCGTCGGTCGGTCGCTTCGTGGTGATCTTCTGGACGAGGATGCCGGGGAACATGATCGCCCGCATGAGGCGGTACCGCCGGAACTTCGCCCCGATCTTGAGCACCTCGTAGCCGACGGCCGCGAGGATGGGGATGCCGATCAACCGGCTCATGATCATGATCAGAGGCGGCTGCCGGCCGATGAACGAGAAAGCGAAGATCGATAGCAGCACGAGGATCACGAGGAACTCCGTGCCACATCGGTGGTGCGCGGTCGGGTACTTGCGGACGGCCGCGACCGTCAGCGGGTCCCCGGCCTCCAAGGCGTGGATCGTCATGTGCTCGGCGCCGTGGTACTGGAAGACGCGGTGGATGTCCGGCGTGCGCGATACGAAGGTGAGGTACGCGAGGAACAGCGTGACCTGGATGACGCCCTCGACCGCAGGCTGCAGCCAGCCCTGGTTGGCCTGCGAGGTCGCGACACTGGAGATGAACAGCGGCAGCAGGCTGAAGACGGCGATCGCGACACCGAAGGTGATCAACAACGTGATGGCGATCGTGCCCTTGCCGAGCTCGACGTCGTCCTCCTCAGCCTGGACGTTCGCACTACGCACGAGCCAGCGTGTCCCGATGACGAGGGTCTCGTAGAGGACCACGAGTCCGCGGACGAACGGCCACTTCCCCATCGGCGCCGTGTGCACGCGCGAGTTCAGCTGTTCGGTCGTGGTGACGATCCGCCCGTCCGGATGGCGCAGGGCGACCGCGATCGCATCGCGACCGCGCATGAGGACGCCCTCCATGAGGGCCTGTCCTCCGTAGGCGAACGAGGGAGTGCCGGTGCGGGGAGTGCCGTCCGCCGCCAGCGGCGTCGGATTCGCTGACATCGGGGAAAGTCTACCGGCGATGGATGACCGTGGCGTCAGGACGACGGTACCGTCCCTGTGAATCCGAACGGCCGGCCCATCGGCCGGCCGCGGATCGGTCGTCGGCGTGGCGCTGGCGCGCTAGCTGCGGACCTGGCGCTCCAGGCGCTTCTGGAACCGCTCGACCTGGCCGGCGGTGTCGATGATGTTCTGCGTGCCCGTGAAGAACGGGTGACAGTTGCTGCACACGTCCACGCGCAACTCGGGTCGCGTCGACCCGACCGTCCATTCGCGACCGCACGAGCCGCAATGGACCTTCGCTTCGTAGTACTTGGGGTGGATCTCCGGCTTCACGGCTGTTTCTCTCCTCCGACGTCTTCCGTGCAGGGCCATCGCCCCGCCGGTGATCGCCGGCTATCCCGGTTCGCCTGCCCGGATGGCTAGGCGGTCGTCGACGCGGTCTCGGCCGCCTCGACCCGGATGCGCTTCTTGCTCTTGGTGCTGTGTTCGAACTTGACGGTGCCGTCGACGGTCGCGAACACGGTGTAGTCCCTGCCGAGTCCGGTGCCCGGACCCGCCGAGAACGTCATCCCGCGCTGGCGCACGATGATCGAACCCGCCGTCACCGTCTGACCGTCGCTGGCCTTGACGCCGAGTCGCTGGCCGACGCTGTCGCGGCCGTTCTTGACGCTGCCGCCGGCCTTCTTGTGAGCCATGGCCTATTCGTCCTTCTTGGTCGCCCGCGGCTTGGCCGCGGTCTTCTTCGGGGCCGGCTTATCCGATGACGCATCGGCGTCGGATGCCTTTGCCCGTGTGGTGGCCTTCTTCGCGACGGGCTTCGGGGTCGCAGTCTCGGCCTTCGCCTCGTCCTGCGTGTCAGCCTTGCCCTTCGGCTCGGCCTTGGCGGTCGCCTTCGCGCCCGACTTCGCCTCGGCCTTTGCCGTGGCGTCGGCCGGCTTCCGGCCGGCGGTCTTCGATCCGGATGTCGAGGCCTCCGCCTTCTTCGCGGGAGTCTTCGACTGAGCCGCGAGCTTCGCCGCGAGCTCGGCGTCCTTCGCCGCTTGTGCCGCCGCCGCCTCCTCGAGTCGCGCTCGCTCGCCCTTGGCCGCGGTATCCGCCTTCTCGGCGGACTTGGCCGCGCTCTTGCCGTTGAGCGTGATGTCGGAGATCCGCAGCACGGTCAGCTCCTGCCGGTGACCCTTCTTGACGCGCCGTCGCGCCTTCGGCCGGTACTTGAAGGCGATGACCTTCTCGCCACGCCCCTGGCGGACCACCTCGGCGCTGACCGAGGCACCGTCGACGACCGGCTGACCGATCGATGCGTCGTCGCCATCGGCGACGAGCAGGACGCGCCCGACCGAGATGGTCTTACCGGGCTCAGCGTCGAGCAGCTCGACTTCGAGTTCGGTGCCGACCTCCACGCGGTACTGCTTCCCGCCGGTCTCGATGACTGCGTACATGGATCCTCAGGATGTTGTGACGACGGCGACAGATGCGCGGGGCGATCGGGCTGTCGGACATGGGGTGACGCCGGGCATGGGCCGCGGCGCGGACGGTGGAGTGTACGGCTGAACGGCCATCACGGTCAATCGAACGTGCTGGCGCCGGGCGGGGTCCGGCCCTCGCGATCCCGACCCTAGGCGTCCAGGTCCTCGGCGACCAGGAGCCGCTCACGGACGATCGACGCGATCGCGAGCGCCGATCCGGATCGGTCGCTCAGCGCACCGACGATCTCCTCGGGTCGACCGCTCCCGAGCTCCGGATCGAACCGCGTCCGCGTGCGGACGGTCACCGGGGGTCCGGGACGGATCGTGATCGTGGCAACGAGAGGGCGCAGGTCGTATGTCACGGTGGATCCGCCCCTGACCCGCTCTCGCGCGATGGACCTCGCGTGCATCAGATCTGCGGCGACGACCGCCAGCGCAGCCGAATCCGGGGCGCCCGCGAGCTCGATCCGATAGTCGGCCGCGACGACCCGACCGGCGAGTGGCGGGCCGCCGAGCCAGACATCGAAGGCGTCGACCAGGCGCCAGCCATCGGGGAGGTGGCCGGCGAGCGCATCTCGCACCCGCCAAACCGGCCACGTTTCGGTCAGCACGATGTCGATCAGATCCCGTTCCGCGGACATCCCGACGGGGAGTGGCGCTCCGAAGCTCAGCCGCGATCGGCCGCGCCCGGCACCAGCCTCGACGAGCGGCAGCCCGGCGGATCCCAGCGCCGTGGTCCAAGCCGCGGCCACCTCGCGCTGTGTCACGTCGGGCGCGGTCAGGTCGCGGGCGACGACCAGACGCCAGCGCTGGCGGGGCTCGGCGGCCGCATCCGGAAGCTCCGACACGTCTGCTAGTCTGCCCGAACGATGGACGAGCCCGAGCGGGCGGCCACCGCCCCGCCGCCTGAGTGGGTCGCCGCGCTCCCCCCTCCCCCGTTCGTGGACGCTGCGTCCTATCCCGATCACCCTCGACTCGTCTCGGTGTCGCCGCGCGTCGCCGTGCTCATCGGCGCAGCGGTCGTCATCGGAGTCCTGCTATGGATGGCGCGGGACGCGGTTCGACCCTTCGTGCTTGGCTTGCTCCTCGTCTACCTGCTGGACCCGCCGGTCCGCTGGCTGGCCCGACGTGGGATACGTCGAAGCGTCGCGATCATCGTCGTGTACGTCGTCGCGGTGCTGGTCTTCCTCGAGTTCCTGAACCTGACGTTGACGCCGCTCATCGACGAGGTGGTCCGGCTGCTGCGTGACCTGCCCGCGCTCGCGCAGCAGCTCCAGGAGCAGGCCGACCGGTTGTCGGAGATCTACGACCGCCTCGCGATCCCGGACTCGATCCGGCAATGGATCGAGTCGATGATCACCTCGATAACCCAGGGTGGACCCAGCGGCGGCGCGGCGTTCGACCCCACCGACCTCATCCCGGTGCTGACGGGATTGACCAGCGTGGTGGGCGGACTGTTCGCATACGTGATCCTGCCCGTGTGGGTCTTCTACGTGCTCAAGGATCGCGTCGCGCTGACCCGCCAGTTCGACCGGAGCCTGCCGGCCGCCTGGCGATTCGACGTCTGGGCGATCCTGCGCATCGTCCGGCAGGTCTTCGGTCAGTGGGTCCGAGCCCAGCTCATCCTCGGTGTGACGGTCGGCGTCTTCACGTTCATCGGTCTGCTGATCCTCAGCGCGACCATCGATCCGGTGTTCGGTCGGTACGCGATCCTGCTTTCGGTGACTGCAGGGATCCTGGAGCTCGTCCCGATCATCGGCCCGATCATCTCGGCCATCCCGGCGGTACTCCTCGCGGCTACGGCCGGGATCGAGGCCGTCATCGCGGCGTTCGCGCTCTACCTGATCGTCCAGCAGGTCGAGAACAACGTCCTTGTGCCTAAGATCCAGGGCGACGCCATCGAGCTCCACCCGGCGCTCGTCATCGCGGCGATCGTGATCGGCGGCTCGCTCGCCGGGCTGCTCGGAGCGATCCTCGCCTTGCCCGTGACCGCGGCGATGCGCGACGTCGGTCGCTATCTGTTCCGGCGTCTCAGCCCCGACGAACCCGAAGCGCTCGCGGCGTCGATCGACGGCCTTGGCCTCGAGGTCGACCCGGGCGTGCCGAGCCTGACCACCTCGTGACCGATCCGCTGGCCGACCCCTACAAGACGCTCCAGGTCGACTCGGAGGCCGAGGACGAGGTGATCGGGGCGGCGTATCGACGGCTCGCCCGCAAATACCACCCGGACGCGAGCGGGGGAAGCGATCCAGGTGCGGCCACCAGGATGGCGGCACTTAACGCGGCCTTCGAATTGATCGGCGACCCGGTACGACGCGCGGCATTCGACCGTGATCGTGCCCTTCGAGAGGCACTCAGCCGGCGGGCATCCGATGCGCCACCCGCGGCGACTGCTCCCCCCAGTGCCGGCTCACCGGGTCCGCGACCGCCCGAGACCGTGTCGCGCGACTGGACGAGCGGGCGCTCGTCGGTGGGTGGTGGCTATGACGCCTCGATGTATCGGCCCGACGGCGAGGGCGCGGCAGGGCCGCCGCCCGGCGACCCATCAGGCAGCGTGCTGACGTTCGGGCGCTACGTCGGCTGGTCGCTTGGCGAGATCGCGCGGCGCGACCTGGAATATGTCGAGTGGCTGGACCGGATGCCGATCGGCCGCCCGTATCGCGACGAGATCGACGCGATCCTGCGGAACACCGGCAGACGACGGAGCGCGGACTCGGAATCGGCGGATCGGCGGGGGCTGTTCCGACGACGCTGAGGCGGACTCGCCGCGGCCGTGCCGGCGATGTCCTTGTCCACCGTGCCGCGCGTATCGCGCGAACCCTAGAGGACGGCGGCTACCACTCCGCCCGCGTCTGACGGATGTTGATGCTCTGCAGGATCCCGAGACCGATCGCGATGCTGACGAGCGATGCGCCACCGTGGGTCACGAAGGGCAGCGGGATGCCGGTGATCGGCATGATCCCCATCACCATCCCGACATTCACGAAGAGCTGGAACAGCACCATCGACGCGATGCCGGCCGAGAAGAGCGTCCCGAACGGGTCGCGAGAGCGCCATCCGGCGATCAGCACGCGCCACAGCAACAACACGAACAGCAGGAACAGCACGATGGCGCCGATGAACCCGAGTTCCTCGGCCAGTACGGAGAACACGAAGTCGGTCGACTGGACGGGAAGGAAGTCGCCCTGCGCCTGGGTGCCATTCGTGAGGCCGCGGCCGAACCACCCACCCGAGCCGACCGCGATCTGCGACTGGTACAGCTGGTAGCCCGAGTCGGTGATATCCGGCTTCGTGTTGAGGAACGAGGTGAGCCGCTCCTTCTGGTAGTCGCGCAGGAGGTATGTCCACGCGACGGGCACCATCGCGATCACCGCGGCCGCCATCGCGCCCAGCCATTTGAGACTCGTGCCGGACATCCACAGCATCCCCACGAGGATCGCGCCGAATACGAGAGACGTACCCAGGTCGGGCTGGAGCATCACGAGCGCGAGCGGCGGCGCGACAAGGATCCCAGCGCCAAGGATCGTCGTGATCGAATCGAGGCGGCGACCACGGCCGGCCAGCCAGTTCGCGAGCACGATGATCATCAGGATCTTGGCGAGCTCGCTGAACTGGAAGGTCAGCGGGCCGACCGTGATCCATCGCGCGGAGTTCCCGATCCCGTCCCCGATGGCGAGCGTCAGGAGGAGCAGGCCGAGCTGGAGCGCATAGACCGGCCACGACAGCGTCTTGAGCCACCGATAGTCGAAAGCGGTGGCAAGGATGAACGTGACGGCGGCGATCCCCGCCCACATCAGTCCTCGGGTGAAGGTCGTCCCGGCCTCGAGCGGCGTCGAGCCGTTCTCGACGCTGTTCGTGTACGCCATCACGAGCCCGGTCGCGACCAGCAGCCCCGCGTAGACCACGAGCTGGAGGTCGAATGCGCGCCAAGCCGCCCCGACCGACTTGGCGGCCCAGTCGGTGACGCGCGCTGGTTCGGCTCGGATCACACCCATCAGTCGTTCGAGTAGAAGTTCGTCCGCTGGAGGTTCTCCGGCAGACGGTAATCCTTCTTGATGCCGTAGTGGAGCTGGAAGAAGTACTTGACTATCTCGGTCGCTGCGTTGCCCTTGGTCCGCGAGTCATGAGCGAAGGCCATGACGATGAGTCGCGAGTCGTGATTCTCGAAGGAGCCGTTCCGCGGGTCCTTGGGGGTGAAGCCCACGAAGAACGACGAGTAGGGCAGGCGACCCTGCGCGTCGGGCGTGCCGAATTCGGCCGTACCGGACTTGCCGGCGATCTTGATCGGCATGTCGACCAGGTTGTACGTGTGCCGCAGCGTGACCGTCGAGCGCGCCGCCTCGCGCATCACGCGAAGCACGGCCGGCTTCACCTTGAGCTTGTGCAGCACTTTCCGCGAGAAGGGACGGACGACCTTCCCGTCCGGACCGACGATCTCGCGCACGAGCTGCGGCTGATAGAGGGTGCCGCCGTTCGCGAGCGCCGCATAGGCATTGATGAGTTGAAGGGGCGTCACAGCGTCGTAGCCCTGACCGATGCCCGCCTGGTACGTCTCCCCGGGGAACATCGGAGCACCGAGGGTCTGCTGCTTCCAAGCATTGTTGGGAACGATGCCGCCGACCTCGCCCGGCAGGTCGATGCCCGTCGGCTGCCCGAAGCCGTACTGCCGCGCCCAATACGCGAGCCGATCGCTCCCGAGCATCCCGGCGACCTGATAGAAGAAGGTATCGCTCGAGTGGCCGAAGCCACAGTAGATGTCACAAGGACCCCAGCCGCGGTGGTTCCACTCGTAGAACTTCGTCTGGCCGAGCGTCAGGAACGGCCTGGTCAGGACCTTCGTGGACTCATTGATGTCGCGGTCGGCCAGGCCACCGGTGCCCGTGACGAGCTTGTACGTCGAGCCTGGCGCGTAGTGCGCCTGGATCGCGTGGTTGAGCAGCGGCTTGTCCTTGTTCTGGAGCAGTTTCTTGTACGCGGTCTGGCTGATCCCGCGCGCGAACTGGTTGTTGTCGTAGGTCGGAAGACTGACCATCGCGAGGATCTCGCCGGTCTGCGGATTCATCGCGATCACAACGCCACGGGTCATCCCGACCTTGTCCATCGCCCATTTCAGCGCTTTCTGGGCTTCGCGCTGCGTCGTGGTATCGATGGTCAGTCGGAGCGAAGCGCCCGGGACCGCATCCTTGACCGTCTGGAGCACCTGCGTCCTGCGGCCCGTCTTGTCACGCGCGACCGTCTGGATCCCGTACGTCCCACGCAGCTCCGTTTCATACTCGGCCTCGAGACCAGCCTTGCCGAGTAGATCGTCCGGCTGATAGCCCTTCTCGCGCAGGTCGGGTAGCTGCTCGGCCGACACCGGGCCTGTGTAGCCGAGGAGTTGCGACATCAACGGGCCGTCGGTGTACTGGCGCCGTGCCTCGACCGCAACGTCGACTCCCGGCAGGTCGAATCCGGCTTCGGAGATCAGCTGCGCCGTGCGCTTGTCGACGTCCTGCGCTACCCGAACGAGGTCGAACGCCGAACCAGGGTTCCCGTCGATCGTGCCATTGATCTCGGCGGGGTCCATGCGCAGCAAGGCAGCAAGGCGAGCGACGACCTCGTCGCGCCGGTCGTCAGGCAGATCGGCGGGCCGGATCTTGACCGCGAAGGTCGGCACATTCTTGACGAGGAGGCGGCCGTTTCGGTCGTAGATGTATCCGCGCGGGGCGGGGATCGGCTCGTCGACCGTGCGCTGGCGGGTCGAGATCGCCGCGTATTCGGTGCCGTTCGTGATCTGCAGGTAGAACAGTCGTGCCGTCAGGGTCCCGACCGCCAGCACCACGACCAGGCCGAAAACGAGGTACCGCGAGAAACGACGGGTCGAAAGCGGCTTCCCGTCGAGGAACGTGTTCACCAGTCGACCCGTTCCTGCTCGAGGCGGCGGTCATGTACGGCGATCGTCAGCGGCCCGATGATCACGCCGAGGATGCCGTCGTAGACCGCGCTCGGGAACACAGCTCCCAGCGGATCGGTGGTTGCGGGCGGCACTCCGAGGGCGCCGAACAGCACGTACAGGATCATCGAATAGGCGAGGCTGGCGAGGAAGACTGCCACGATCGGGACGATCGGCCGCAGATGGGCGAGCCCGCGCGACAGGATCGCGGTCGCCCCGACGCAGATGAGAAGCGCGAAGGCCGTCGAACCGAGGGGTCGTTGTGCGAGAACGTCAAGCGCGAGGCCTCCGACGAATGCCCAGACCAGTCCGGCCTCGACGCCGATGGCGATCGTGACGATGACCGCCAGAACGAGCACCGGGTGGGGGTGGGCCGAGCCGATCCTGAGATATGGGATGACGGTGAGTTCGATGAGGGCCGTCACCACAGCGCCGACCGCAGCGAGTAGCAGGGTCATCGGACGGGTCGTCTCCTCGGCGGAGCGGCCAGAAGAGGTCCCGCGCCCACCTGCCCGGCTCGTTGATCGCGACCAGTTCGGCGGCGACGTCTCGGCGGAGTATCCCACGGACCTCCAGAACGGGCAACGGAGCGCGAGATCGCGGACGAACGGGAACCTTGGGCCCAGAGGTGTTTCACGTGAAACAGCACGTCGAATGCGGAGGCGTTTCACGTGAAACAAGAGCCTCTCTGCTGCCTGAATGCGGGTACCGGGACTGATGAGGGCAAGGCTTCCCGTGAAACAGACGCCTGCCGGGCCACCCGACGCTATGCGGCAGCGTGTTTCACGTGAAACAGTGGGCGTCGGCGCTAACACCGCGGTAAGTCGCGGATGAGGGCGGGCGACCATCCTTCCGCCGTGCGTGCCGAGGCAGCCGCGTCCGAGGTGAACGGCCCGTCGATGGTAGAATCGGTATCCGTGAATCCAGTCCGAGCGCATCGCTGAGTGGGGCGGACGATCGCCTGCGCGAACCAGAAGGGCGGCGTCGGCAAGACCACGACGGTCGTGAATCTGGCGAGCCTTCTCGCCATCTCCGGCGACCGTGTCCTCCTGATCGATCTCGACCCGCAGGGGAACGCGACGAGCGGGTTGGGGATCGACCGTGCCGCGATCGAGCGCTCGACGTACGACGGCCTTCTCGACGGTGTCGATCTCGCGGAGCTCGTCGTCCAGGGCACGTCGCCTGGCGTCGACGTGATCCCGTCGGCGATCGCGCTCGCCGGGGCGGAGGTGGAGCTGGCCGGGTCGACCGGACGTGAGCGCCGCCTCCGCGACGCACTCGCGGGGTTCGCAGATCAGTACGACGTCATCTTCATCGACTGCCCGCCATCGCTCGGGCTCCTTACCGTCAATGCGTTGACCGCGGCGGATGCGGTCCTCATCCCGCTCCAATCCGAGTACTACGCCCTGGAGGGTCTTACCCAGTTGCTGGCAACCATCGACCTCGTTCGCGACCATCTGAACCCGCGCCTCGCCATCGACGGCGTGATCCTCACGATGGCCGACAAGCGGACCAACCTTTCCTCGCAGGTCGAAGCGGAAGCCCGTCGGCATCTGGACGGCGCGGTCTATCGGACGATCATCCCGCGGAGTGTCCGCCTCTCCGAGGCGCCGAGCCACGGCCTGTCGATCGCGTCCTACGCACCCGATTCGAAGGGTGGCCGAGCGTACGCCGCCCTCGCGGAGGAATTCCGAGACCGGCTGACACGGAGTCAGCAACCAGGGTTCGCCACGTTCACCGCTCAGCCTGAACGGGAGGTCGTGCTGTCGTGACCGTTCGACCGGAACGCGCCCAAGGCCTTGGCCGCGGGCTTGCCGCATTGATCCCACAGCGAAGCGAGACACGGGCGACGACGACCGATATCCCGATCGCAAGCATCCGTCCGAACCCGGACCAGCCGCGCCGCCGGTTCAGCGATGCTGAGATGGCGACGCTGACCGCGAGCGTCCGCGAACACGGTGTGCTCCAGCCGGTGCTCGTGACCGAGACGCTTGACGGTTACCAGCTGATCGCGGGGGAGCGTCGCGTCCGCGCCGCCGTGGCGGCGGGTCTCGAGCGGATCCCGGCCGTCATCCGCCACCTCGACGACCGTGAGCGACTCGAACTGGCCCTGATCGAGAACCTGCAGCGTGAGGATCTCGACCCGATCGAGTCCGCGCACGGCTTCCGTCGGTTGATCGACGACTTCGGTCTGACGCACGAGTCCATCGCGGAACGTGTCGGACGTGCGCGCTCGACGGTCGCCAACACCCTGCGCCTGCTCGATCTGGCCCCGGTCGTGCAAGCCGCGATCGCCGATGGGAGCATCACGGAGGGTCACGGCAGGGCGCTCGGCGGCCTGTCCACGGAGCACCAGGAACACGTGCTGGGCGCCGTGATCGAACAAGAGTTGTCGGTCCGTCAGACGGAGGAGCTCGTCCGGCGTCTCCGCGAGCCGAAGGCTTCACCGAACGGCGAGCAACCGGCCGAGGCTCGCGCCGGGGACCCCGATCTCGAGAGGATCGAGGAGGACCTGCGGCGCTCGCTCGGCACGAAGGTGAGTCTGGCGCGGTCGCGGAGGGGCGGACGGATCGTGATCGAGTACTACAGCGATGAAGAGCTCGGTCGGCTGTACGACCGGTTGACCGGAGGTATGGCGTGACCGAGGAAGCGGCGCAGGATCCGCGCGCGAGCACGAACGGGCGCAGCCGGAAGGCGCGCGGCGCGGGTGCCGATTACACCGCCGCCAGCATCCAGGTCCTCGAGGGCCTCGAAGCCGTCCGCCGACGTCCTGGCATGTACATCGGCTCGACCGATGAGCGCGGCCTCCATCACCTCGTGTGGGAGGTCGTCGACAACTCGATCGACGAGGCAATGGCGGGACATGCCACGACGATCCGCGTGACGATCAAGACGGACGGCACGATGGTCGTCCAGGACGACGGTCGCGGCGTCCCCGTCGGAAAGCATTCGACCGGGAAGGACGCGCTCGAGGTCGTCCATACGGTCCTCCACGCCGGCGGCAAGTTCGGCGGTGGCGGCTACAAGGTCTCGGGCGGCCTGCACGGCGTCGGCGTCAGCGTGGTCAACGCGCTGTCCGAGTGGCTGCGTGTGGAGTCTGCACGCGACGGCTCGGTCTGGATGCAGGAATACGAGCGCGGTAAGCCGAAAGCAGCCGTCAAGAAGGTCGGGCCGCAGGGTGACCGGCGTGGTACGACCACGATCTTCCGCGCCGATCCGACGATGTTCACGTCGACCGATTACTCATTCGAAGTCATCAGCGAGCGCCTGCGCGAATCGGCGTACCTCACGAAGGGCGTGTGGATCACCCTCGTCGATGAGCGGGTGGATCGCGAGCGCTCGTTCTACTTCGATGGGGGTCTCGAGTCTTTCGTCCGGCATCTCAACCGGAACAAGGAGGCCCTGCACGACCGCCCGATCTACGTCGAGCGGAAGGAGGGCTCGACCGCCGTCGAGGTCGCACTCCAGTACAACGACTCCTACACCGAGAACGTGCTCGCGTTCGCGAACAACATCAACACGGTCGACGGTGGCACCCACGTGACAGGGTTCCGCGCCGCTCTGACGAGCTCGCTCAACGACTGGGCGCGACGCTCGGGGACCTTGAAGGACAGCGACGGCAATCTGTCGGGCGACGATGTCCGCGAAGGCCTGACGGCGGTCATCAGCGTGAAGCTGACCGATCCGCAGTTCGAAGGGCAGACCAAGGCCAAGCTCGGCAACGCCGAGGTCAAGGGGCAGGTCCAGACGGCCGTCGGTGAGGCGATCGGCCAGTATCTCGACGAGAACCCGGCCGACGGGCGCCGGGTCATCGAGAAGTGCCTCACGGCGGCACGCGCCCGCGAGGCTGCCCGCAAGGCGCGTGACCTCGTTCTGCGCAAGGGTGCGCTCGAGGGCCTTTCGCTGCCGGGCAAGCTCGCCGATTGCCAGGAGCGTGATCCCGCCCGCAGCGAGCTGTTCATCGTCGAGGGCGACTCGGCCGGCGGTTCGGCGAAGGCTGGTCGCGATCGTCGCTTCCAGGCGATCCTGCCGATGTTCGGGAAGATGCTGAACGTCGAGAAGGCACGTCTCGACAAGGTGCTCTCGAGCGAAAAGATCCGACCGCTGATCATCGCCCTGGGCGCCGGCATCGGCGAGGGATTCGACGTCACGAAGATCCGCTACCACCGGATCATCCTGATGAGCGATGCCGACGTGGATGGCGCCCACATCCGGACGCTCCTGCTCACGTTCTTCTACCGACACATGCCCGAGGTCATCGAGGCTGGTTACCTCTACATCGCCCAGCCGCCGCTCTATCGGGTGTCGACCGGCAAGGTCACGAAATATGCCCAGTCCGAACAAGAACGAGACCGGTTCGTGAAGGAGCTCAACGTCAAGAACATCACCGTGCAGCGGTTCAAGGGTCTAGGCGAGATGAACGCCGACCAGCTGTGGGAGACCACGATGAACCCGGAGACGCGGACGCTGCTGCGCGTCGACTCCGAGAACGCCGCGCTGGCTGACGAGATCTTCACCATGTTGATGGGCGAGAAGGTCGGACCCCGCAAGGACTTCATCAAGACCGAAGCGCGCAAGGTGCAGAACCTTGACGTCTGAGGCCCGGGTGATCGATGTCCCCGGTATCCCGCGATTCCAGATCTCGCCGCACCACTGCTTCGCGTGCGGGACGCTCAACACCAACGGCCTTCGACTCGACCTCCACGTCGAGCGTGGGCGGTCGTGGGTGGAGCTGACCTACGAGGAGCGCTTCCAGGGCTGGGACGGCATCGCTCACGGTGGGATCCTCGCGACGATCCTCGATGAAGTCATGGCCTGGGCACTCGTCGGCGAGGACAACTGGGGCGTGACGGCGCGCCTGTCCATCGACTTCAAGCAGCCCGTCAACGTCGGGCAGAGGATCAGGGCCGAAGGCTGGATCACGCGGTCCCGTCGTCGCATCGTGGACACCGAGGCTCGGCTGGTGGACGCCATCAGTGGAGATACGCTTGCCACGGCGACCGGGCTGTACATGGCGGCGGACGAGGCGCGCAAGCAGGAACTGCGTGCGCGATATGGCTGGCGGCCGCTCGACGAGTCCGCTACGCCCGAGACGGCGGACGCACGGTAGATGACGCCGACCCTCGAGGTACCCCCGACCGGCAGCCCGGTCACCGCCCGTGCCGTCGCATTCGTCGCCGATCACAAACCGGCCGCCGAAGCGCTGGGCACGTCGCTCGCGGACTCGATCAACGACCCTGACGGGTTCGCTGCCGCCCTGCGGACCGGCCTCGACGGTCTGGCGGATCCTGAGTACCACGAGGGCCAGCAGACCGTCGCACCGGGGCTCGGACCGACGCTCGGTGTCCGCTGGCCGCTGTTGGCCGTCGTGACGCGCTCCTTCCGGCAGGAGACCCGGCGCGATCGACCGACCTCGCTGCTGTTCCTTGCCGATCGCCTGTTCCGCGAGGACTACCTCGAAGCTCGCTGGTTCGCCTTCGCGCTCCTGGAACGAACGCTCGACGACGATCCGGAACGGACGTGGCAGTTGCTCCGTCGCGGTGCCCGCGAGGCGGCCGACTGGATCACGGTCGATGATCTGGCGCACCCGTATGGAGCGGGCATCGCCGCCGAACCGTACCGCTGGGCCGAGCTGGAGCAGCTCGTCTTCTCGCCGTCCCGTTGGGAACGCCGGCTCGTGCCGTCGACGATCGCGACGATGACCCACGGGAGTCGCCGAACGGGACGGGGTCCCGAGGTCGTCGAACGGGCCTTGCCGCTTCTCGGTCAACTGATCGGCGATGCCGAGCCCGATGTCCAGAAAGCCCTGGCGTGGGCGTACCGCTCGATCGCCCAGATCGATCGCAAGCGGACCACTGCGGCGCTACGCGAGGAGACCGAGCGCGCCGTCGCGACCGATGACGGCCATCGGGCGTGGGTCGTCCGGGACGCGCTCGCGAAGCTCGACCCGAACGACGCGGACGCCATCAAGACCCGACTTGCGGGGATCCGCCGACGACCCGGCGCCCCTTCCACTTCGACGGCATCGGAGGTGGCGGCTCGCTTCGGCGGGCTACCCGATCCGGTCGCCCACCCTGAACCACCGCTGTTCTGATGACGAGCGAGCCAGGGGAACGCACCCGATCCGAATCCATCAGGAGTAGACGACCGTGACCGAAGACCTGGGCGATATCCGCGCGATCCGTATCGAGGACGAGATGCGTGACTCGTACCTCGACTACGCGATGAGCGTGATCGTCGCGCGCGCGCTCCCGGATGTGCGCGACGGCCTGAAGCCGGTCCACCGCCGAATCCTCTTCACGATGGGCGAGATGGGGCTCTCGTCCACGAGCTCGTACCGCAAGTGCGCGGCGATCGTCGGCGAGGTGATGGGCAAGTACCACCCGCATGGCGACGTGGCGCTGTACGACGCGCTCGTACGTCTCGCCCAGGACTTCTCGATGCGCTATCCGCTCGTCGACGGCCAGGGCAACTTCGGCAGCGTCGACGGCGACGGTGCCGCAGCGATGCGCTACACCGAGGCGCGGCTCACGGCGATCGCCTCCGAGATGCTCGCCGACATCGACAAGGAGACGGTCGATTTCGTCGACAACTACGACGCGACGCAGAAGCAGCCGTCAGTGCTGCCGGCCAAGCTGCCCAATCTGCTCGTCAACGGCTCATCGGGCATCGCCGTCGGCATGGCGACGAACATCCCACCGCATCACCTGGGCGAGGTCGCCGACGCGACGATCGCGCTCATCGACGATCCGGAGCTCACCTCGGACGACTTGTGCAAGTACGTCCTCGGCCCGGATTTCCCGACGGGCGGCACGATCTTCCGGTACGAGAAGCAGCGCAACATCCTCACCGGCGAGTGGGAGACCGTCGACGCGATCCGCCAGATGTACGCGCACGGTCGAGGCCGTGTCGTCATGCGCGCCCAGGTTGCGTTCGAAGAAGTCCGCGGTGACCGCACCGCGATCATCGTCAACGAGCTGCCGTACCAGGTGAACAAGGCGGCCCTGCTCGAGAAGATGGCCGACCTCGTCAAAGACAAGAAGATCGACGGCATCGCCGACCTGCGCGACGAGTCCGATCGCGACGGGATGCGGATCTACATCGAGATCAAGCGCGACGCGAACCCGCACAAGGTCCTGAACAACCTGTTCAAGCACACTCCGATGCAGCTCGCGTTCAACATGAACATGCTCGCCCTGGTCGACGGCCAGCCCCAGACGCTGCCGCTCCGAAGCGTCCTCGAGCACTACATCGATCATCGCAAGGAGATCGTGCGACGCCGGACCGAGTTCGACCTCGGCAAGGCACGAGCTCGGGCCCACATCCTCGAGGGTCTGAAGATCGCCCTCGACAACCTCGATGCGGTGATCCAGACGATCCGCGAGTCGAACGACGTCGATACCGCGCGCGAGAACCTCATGACGCGGTTCGACCTCTCGGAGCTCCAGGCGCAGGCCATCCTCGACATGCGTCTCGCTCGCCTCGCTGCGCTCGAGCGCAAGAAGATCGAGGACGAGTACCTCGAGGTCATCCAACTCATCGCCGAGCTCGAGGACATCCTCGGCAACCCGGCACGCGTGCTACGGATCATCAAGGACGAGCTCAGCGAGCTGAAGCGCAAGTACGCAGGCGAGCGACGGACGCGGGTCGCCGACGACGCGAGCCGCGAGATGACCGACGAGGACCTGATCGCCGACGAGGACGTGGTCGTCACGATCTCGGGTCGCGGCTACATCAAGCGCCAGCCGGTGGCCACCTATCGGCGCCAGCACCGTGGCGGCAAGGGGATCATCGGCCACGTCACGCGGGAGGAGGACGCGGTCGAGCATCTGCTCGTCGCGAACACTCACGATTGGGCGCTGTTCTTCACGAACCGCGGCCGCGTGTTCAGTGCGAAGGTCCATGCCATCCCCGACGCCTCGCGTCAGGCGAAGGGCATGCCGATCATCAATCTGCCGGGGGTGCAGGTCGATTCGGGTGAAGTGCCCGTGGCGACGATCGTCCTACCGAACTTCGAACCCGGGAACTACCTCGTCCTGGCGACGCGCCGGGGCATCATCAAGAAAACCCCGCTCGAGCAGTTCGAACGTGTGCGTTCGACGGGCATCCGGGCGATCACCATCGCCGACGGCGATGAGCTCTCGTGGGTCGACGTGTCGAGCGGCTCCGACGACATCATCATCGCCACCTCGCAGGGCATGCTCGCCCGGTTCGAGGAGGACGAGGTCCGGCCGATGGGCCGCGACGCGGCCGGTGTCATCGGCATCCGCCTCCTGAAGAAGGAGGGCGACGAGGTCATCGCCATGCGAGTCGTGGAGCCCGAGGCCGACCTGCTCGTGCTGACCGAGACCGGCTATGGCAAGCGCGTCGCCGTCGGAGAGTTCCGGCGCAAGCATCGCGGTGGCCAGGGCGTTCGCCTGATCGCCCTCGAGGGTCGCAAGACCGGTGACGTCGCGGCCGTCCAGCAGGTCACCGAAGCCGACGAGGAGCTCGTCCTCATCTCGGAGGGCGGCCAGGTGATCCGCACCGAGACGAACACGATCAACCGCTATTCGTCGGGTGCTCGGGGTGTGATCGTCATGCGCCTCGCCGAGGGCGACCGCGTGGCAGCGATCGCCGCGTTCCGGCCCGGACTTGCGGACCGCGACGGCATGGGCGACGATGGAGCCCCCGCAACGGACGGCCCCGGTCAGGCCGGCCCGGGCGGCGGCGCGGTGTGACGGTCTACGGCCAGCGGGAGGCGGCGCCCTTGTACGCGGACCAGTTCGAGATCTACCACGGCAACGCCAACCCTGAGCTGGCGCGCAAGATCGCGCGCTATCTCGGGATGGAATGCGGCAAGGCCGAGGTATTCCAGTTCGCGAACGAGAACATCTTCGTCAAGATCCTCGACAACGTCCGGGAGAAGGACGTATTCCTGGTCCAGCCGACGTCGCACCCGGTGAATCAGTCGATCATGGAATTGCTGATCATGATCGACGCGTTCAAGCGGGCATCGGCGGGACGGATCACCGCCGTGATCCCGTTCTACGCCTATGGCCGCTCCGACAAGAAGGATCAGCCGCGCGTCCCGATCACAGCACGCCTCATCGCGGACATGATCACGGTCGCCGGCGCCGACCGTGTGTTATCGATGGACCTCCACCAGGGCCAGATCCAGGGTTTCTTCAACATCCCGGTCGACGAGCTGACGGCCGTCCACATGCTGTCGAACTACTTCCTGCACAAGCACCTCGAGGACGCGGTCGTGGTCACCGACCTTGGGTTCGCCAAGCGCGCGCGGGCCTTCGCCGAGGCATTGGACGCGCCGCTCGCGGTCATCGAGAAGCGCCGCATCGGCAACCTCGATCGGGCAGAGCTGATGAACGTCATCGGCGAAGTCCGTGGCAAGCGGGCGATCATCGTCGACGACGAGATCGACACGGCGGGAACGTTGATCGAGATCGTCCGGGCGCTCGAGCGCGAGGGCGTCACCGAGATGTACGCATGCGCCACGCACGGGGTCCTGAGCGATCCCGCGATCGAGCGGATCCGCGACAGCGTGCTCCGCGAGGTGGTCATCACCGATTCCGTGCCGCTGCCAGCCGCCAAGCGCATCCCCAGGATCACGACGATCTCCGTCGCGCCGCTCATCGGCGAGGCCATCAAGCGCATCCATCGCGGCGAGTCCGTCGGGGCGTTGTTCTCGAGTGAGGTGTCGTTCACGCAGGAAATGCTCCTGTGGGACGAGAGCGCTCAGGATGGCCCACGTGAGTCGGCGAGATCCGACGAAGAGCCCTCATCACCCGGCGCGGCGGGCACGCTCGCCGCGGCGTTACCATCCGAGCGATGACCCTCCAGCTTCACCGACCCGACGACGAGGGCGGCCTCGAGGCCGGTCCCGCGGAGCCCGACTGGCAGGCCCAGCTCCGCTCGCCTCGGTGGGGCTCCGGATTGCGTCGCGGGCGTCTGCCGGACCTCAAGAACAGTGAGATGAACCCGACGACCACCCCGATGGCGATCCTCTTCTGGGTCGGGCTCGGGGTCGCCACCTTCGTGCTGCTCGTCGTCGGCTACGGGACGAAGTTCTGGTCCTAGGCGCGGCAGATCCGGGCTCGTCGCCCGGCTGACGCCCGGCCTCGCGCCCGGGGCACGCGGCAAGGCGCCCTATACTCAACCGTCCGATGCGTTTCCTTTCCCGTTTCGTCGATTCGAATGACCGTGAGCTGCGACGGATCCAGCCATGGGTCGACGAGGCCAATTCGTTCGAGGCCGAGTTCGAAGGCCTGTCCGATGAGCAGATCCGTGCCCAGTTCGCGGAGATCCGCGAAGAGGTCCGTGCGGCCGCCGAGCCCGAGCCTCCGTCCGACGATGAGCTCCATCACGAGGACCTCGAGCGTCGGCGTGAGCTGACCAAGGCGCGCCGGAAGCGCGAGAACGAGCACATCCAGAAGGCGCTCGACGACGCGCTCCCCGAGGTCTTCGCGATGACCCGCGAAGCCATGAAACGGACGCTCGGGATGCGTCACTTCGACGTCCAGTTCATCGGTGGGGCCGTCCTCCACCAAGGCCGGATCGCCGAGATGCGCACCGGCGAAGGCAAGACGCTGGTCGCGCCGCTTGCCGCGATCCTCAACTCGCTGGCGGGCCGAGGCGTCCACGTCGTCACGGTCAACGACTACCTGGCCCGGCGTGACCCGCAATGGATGGGGCCCATCTACCACTTCCTTGGCGTGAGCGTCGGGATGATCCTCGGCCAGCAGTCGGACGGAGGCGCGCAGTCCTACGTCTTCGAGCCCGGTCACCCGACGAACGACGAGCGGCTGATCAACCTCCGGCCGGTCGAGCGGGCGGAGGCCTACGCCGCCGATGTCACCTACGGCACGAACAACGAGTTCGGGTTCGACTATCTGCGCGACAACATGGTCACCGAGCTCGGTCAGCGCGTGCAGCGCGAACGCTATTTCGGGATCGTCGACGAGGTCGACAACATCCTCATCGACGAGGCGCGGACGCCACTGATCATCTCCGGCCAGGCCGAGGAGTCGGCCGATCTGTACTTCACCTTCGCCCGGCTCGTGCCCCGCATGAAGGAGCGACCGGAGGGCGCCGAGGAGGGCGGTGACTACTTCATCGACTTGAAGGACCGCGCGGTGAGCCCGACCGAGGAGGGCGTCCACAAGATGGAGGGCTGGCTCGGCGTCGAGAACCTGTATGACGCCGACCCGCGCCTCGCCCGCCACTTCGACCAGGCGCTTCGAGCACACGCGCTCTACAAGCGCGATCGCGATTACATCGTCAAGGACGGTGAGATCGTCATCGTCGACGAGTTCACCGGGCGCCAGATGCCAGGCCGTCGCTGGAGCGAGGGCCTGCACCAGGCGATCGAGGCCAAGGAGGGCGTGCGCGTCCAGCGCGAAAGCGTGACCCTCGCCACGATCACGTTCCAGAACTACTTCCGCCTCTACGACAAGCTCGCCGGCATGACCGGTACCGCGCTGACCGAGGCTGAGGAGTTCCACAAGATCTACACGCTCGAGGTCGTCGGCATCCCGACCCATCGCGAGATGGTCCGGACCGACGAGGCGGACCTTGTGTTCCGTGACGAGAAGGCGAAGTTCAACGCTCTCGCCGACGAGGTCGCCGAGATGCAGGAGGCCGGACGACCGGTTTTGGTCGGCACGGTCAGCGTCGAGAAGTCCGAGATCCTCTCGGCGATGCTCAAGCGCCGTGGCATCAAGCACGAGACACTGAACGCGAAGTTCCACGAGAAGGAGTCGGGCATCGTCGCCCAGGCGGGCCGGACCGGCGCCGTCACGATCGCGACCAACATGGCCGGCCGCGGAACGGACATCCTGCTCGGTGGCAACCCGGCGGGCCTGGCGTCAGAGGCGCTCCACCGCCAGGGATTGAACCCCGCGGAGGTCGATGCGGCGACCTATGATCACGCGCTCGCCGAGGCGAAGGCGATCACCGAGGAGGATCACGCGCGCGTCGTCGATGCCGGCGGCCTCCACATCATCGGCACCGAGCGCCATGAGTCGCGGCGGATCGACAATCAGCTCCGCGGCCGCGCCGGACGCCAGGGAGACCCGGGGTCGTCCCGGTTCTACCTCTCGCTCGACGACGACCTCATGAAGCGGTTCGCCTCGGACCGGGTCACGGGTCTGATGGAGCGCCTCGGGCTCGAGGAGGACGTCGCGATCGAGTCGCGCCTCGTGTCGAAGACGATCGAGAGCGCCCAGAGCCGCGTCGAGGGCTTCAACTTCGACATCCGCAAGCGCGTCGTCGAGTTCGACGATGTCATCAACAAGCAGCGCGAGACGATCTACGCCGAGCGCGACAAGGTGCTCAAGAACGAGGACCTCACCGACACCGTGCGGGCGTTCCTCGACGAGGAGATCGATTCGCTCGTCGACAGCCATCTCGCCGGGGAGGACCCCGACGCGTGGGACGTCGAGGCGCTGTCCCAGATGCTCATCGCGATGGGCCTGTCGGGAGACGACGTCTCGGCCGACACGCTCTGGGATCTCGGCGGTCGCGACGCGGTCGGTGAGCACCTCCGAGAGGTCGCCGACGAGCGCCTCGAGGCGCGCGAGGCAGAGGTCGGCGAAGAGGCCTGGGGTCAGGTCGAGCGGTTCGTGCTGTTGCGCACCATCGACTCCCTGTGGGTCGACCACCTCACCGAGATCGACGACATGCGGCGCGGCATCGGCCTGCGCGGCTACGCGCAGCAGGACCCGCTCAACGAGTTCCGCCGCGAGGCGTACCGGATGTACGAGGAGTTGCGGGACCTCATCCGCCACGGCGTCGCCTCGACGATCTTCCGCGTCACCGTGCAGCGGCAGGAGCCGCCGGAGGCGGCGCTGGCCACATCGCTCGCACAGGGCGTCGCGGCGCTGGCCGGGTCCGGCGGTAACGGGCGTGGGACGGCACGGGCCGCACTCGCCGGCGCAACGGCCGGCGCAACGGCCGGGGCGTCGATCGCCGCGGGCGGGGGTTCGGCAGGGTCCGTGCCGCCGACCGGCAACGGCATCCCGGTCGTGCCCTCGATGAG